>JAHJTI010000325.1 GCA_018829945.1 Pseudomonadota bacterium
AAAAACGGGAGTGAACGTCCCTTCCACCCTGGTTTGGCAGCCGTTGCAGGGAGAAATAAGGATTCATCCCCATTGGAAATTCTCCGCGCTTATAACCAATGGCAGCCTCTGCTGTCTGGACACTACCGGCGAATGGTTTTCCACGCCAGAACTTGGCCAGACCCATTTTGCTCTGAGCACCGCTTGTCCAACTCCGCCCAGGTTTGAAACCGTTCTGCCTTGTCTTGGCTATCCGCAGGATATCATTGAAGGCGAATTTACTTTAGGTGGCCGGTTGGATGGGGTGTTGGGCAATTGGAAAGAGGGATATTTACAGATTGATTCCCAACAGGGGCGGATTCTGCGAATGAAGCTTCTTTCGAAAATTTTCAGTGTTGTCAATGTTACGGATCTTTTCAGCGGGGTTCCCGTTGGAAATGGCGAGGTTACTTCTACCAAGGGGTTTCCCTACACGAATCTTCTTTTTAAAGCCTATGTGAAAGAAAATGAACTGATCATCGATGAAGCTGTGATCCGCGGTGAAGGGCTTAATCTTTTCGCCAAAGGCAAGATGAATCTCAGCACCTTCGATCTGGACGTGGTGGTCATGATCTCGCCTTTCAAAACCCTTGATGCCATTGTCAGCAAGGTACCGCTGGTGGGCAGGGTTATCGGCGGGGAAACAGCCACCCTTGTCACCTTTCCGGTTGGAGTTACCGGCAAGGCGAGTGATCCTCAGGTTACTCTCCTGCCCCCAGGCGCAGTTGGTGAGGGTTTGTTGAATATCGTTAAAAGAACATTGCTCCTGCCTTTTCATGTCCTTTCCCCGATTTTGCCCGAAGCAACCCCTGTACCGGACAAGAAGCAGTAGTCAAACATTGGTAGCCGCAACGGACAGAAATTTCTTGTTTCAGGATGTTTTTTTGATACAGCGGTATCGCTTTCGACCGATATGGAGACCCAATGAAGGAATTCGTCCGACTCATGAAGGCATTGTCTGACCCGAACCGGGTCAAGATCATTTCGATGCTGGGAGTAAGGGAGTTGTGCGTCTGTGAATTGACTGCGCTTCTTGGTGTGTCTCAGCCTACGGTATCCAAGCACCTGCGTCTCCTTGAAGATGCCGGGCTTGTTTCTTTCCGCAAGGAGGGAAACTGGATTATTTACCGGTTAAACGACGAGTGCCATGAACAGGGACGGACCATGCAGGGATTAGTGGGCAAGTGGCTGGATAAGGATTCCGAGGTGAAGAAACTGCGGAAGAGATTGCCGGAAGTGCACAATCTGCGAAAACCCATAGCCTAGCCGAGTCGGAAAAGTTTTTTTAGCCAGCTGGTTTCCAATGAGGGCTGCAGGGCAAGAAATGCTTGCAGTCGTGCAATGTTAGGATCTTCTGGAGAGGCAAGAAATTCCACGCCGATTTCAAAATGCTTGGTTGGCTCGGAAAAAACATGGTCGAACCAGACAGGATGGGCTGGGATAACAAGCCTGTCTCCTTCCTCACTGTCGATTACTTCGAGATTGATGATCTTGTTCGGGTCATCGTTACAGGCATAAAAAAGATGGTAGGTGCCCGTACGGATGTGGGGGACGGACAATCGGGCTCCGTAGAGCGAGATGTCCACAAGGTCGCCCGGCACAGAATCGGCAAGAACAACCCTGTTTTTTGTGTCGTGCAGAATGAGCGTGACTGCCATTCTGATGTTGAATCGTTTTGCCCGCCGATGTTCTTGGCCCATTCGGTTCGCCCCAGAGGGAATTCTCCCCTATGCCGTGTGATGCCGCCCTGTTCCCTCCATGAAAATCTATCTACAGAGTATTCATGTAACACGTTGATGTCAAAGAATTTTTTTCCATGCCCACGCATGTGAGCATGGAAAAAAATGATTAGTTTATTTTTTTATCCTGTATTTCCTTGAGAATCTCGCTGACCAATTGACCGTTTGGCGCTGTGGCCATGGGATTGAGACCAACCAATTCCTTCCAGGATGCAATGGCTCCCTCCTGGTCTTTGAGATCATAAAGCTGAACTATTCCCTTGTTGAACCGGGCTGTTTCATGTCTGGCGTTTACTTGAACCGCTTTATCAAAAGAAGCAATTGCCTGCTGGAAATTGCCGGCCCGTCTGTACATGACTCCAAGATCGGTGAGCACGTCAGCATTATTCGGAGCAAGATTCAGGGATTTGCTGTAGGCATTGATTGCCTTCTCTGCCTGATCGGAATCAAAGTACAGGTGTCCAAGAGTGGTCCAAGCCTCAATGTTTCCGGGGTTTTTCTGTACCTCAAGTTCAAGCTGCAGCATTTGCTGAGCCTGTTCGGCTGTGAGTTGCCCGGCCTGGGGTTGTTGATTTGCGGCAACCTTAGCTGATCCCCCGGTAGGCGGGGTTTTGTAAACGCTAAAGACAATCCCGGAAAGAAAGCCGATGATCAGGCAGCAGAGGCCGATGACAAGCACGGTTTCTTTTTTGAATACACCTGCTGAAGATTGCTCTGTTTGTGGGGCCATGTCCTGAAGTCTCCTTCCTTTATTTGGTTTGGCTGATGCGACGGGAGCGAATTGTTACAAGCTACGGATCACTATCGTATTCGTCAAGATTAATATCATCCTTCCACGTTTCTTTGACACGCGGGGGAGGACAAAAGTTCCTGAAAAATAAATGAGTTCGTTATGCGCCCAACTCATGCACCTGAAGCCCGGATGTTGTGGCCAGCTCCTGCGCTTCATCAACGATCCGTCGATGATGGGTAAAGAGAATGACCTGGGTTCTGGCGGCCAGTTCGCCCAAGATCTTCAGAGCGGCACGGGAACGGGCATCGTCAGCATTCACCAGAATATCATCGAGAATAAAGGGCATGGGTTCGTGGCCTGTAAGACGGTATTCCAGGGAGGCCAGACGTAATGCAAGGTAGAGTTGGTCCCTTGTGCCGGAACTCATCCGTTCAACCAAAACCCTGGTACTGTCTGATCGTGTCCCCACCAACACCGCTTCGCCCTGATCATTTTCATCGGTCAGCAATCCGGTAAAGGACCCGAGGGTAAGCTCTTTGAAGTATCGGGAGGTGATGGCCAGAACCGGGGTCTGGTTTTCGCTGCGAAAACGCTCGATTTCGCTTTTCAATACGTGTCCCGCCACTTTGAGCTCTACGTAGCGGTCCGTCAATCGTCGGAGTTTGGCTAGCAGCCTTGCACCCTGCTCCGCCGCCTCGGCAGCCTTGGCATTGCCGTCCATTTGCCGAAGCTGGTTTCTCTTTTCTCCGACAAGCTCGGAAAGCCGCTTGCTTTCCGGGGCCAGTGTCTGCTCTATTTCCTGGGAGAGATGCGCAATTTCCCCGGGAAGTTCGTCCGGGTCGATCTTTGCTGCCTGGGCTTCCAGTTCGACAAGAGGAAGACCGCCCGCTCCTTCGATCAGGATTTTTTCTGTTTGCGCGAGGCGGTCAGCCAGGCTCCGATATTGGGCCGAGCGTTTTTCCGCATTTTCAAGGTCAGCAGGAGAAACCTTTCCTGCCAGGCGACAGAGTTCCGCCATCTGGTGTTGAGCGAGAATTTTTTCTCCCGCCAGCTTGCGCGTTTCTTCTTCGGTTTCTTCTATTTCCTGAGCATATCTGGCGTGGAGGGTCCTGTCATTTCTGGCCTGATTGAGCATGGTCTTGAGCTGGGACACGATCTGCCCGGCCGGTTGCTCGATGAGCGTGGGCGCGATTTTTTGAGCCAGGCTCAGGGCAGAATTCTCAAAATTTTTGGTGTCACGATCAATTCCATCAATCCGTTTGCGGAGGTCATCAACCTCTTTCAGTCTGGCAAAACAGTTGCTGAGGTTGTCCAGTATATCCCCGGCTTCGGCAGGGTGAATTTCCCGGTCGCCTCCAAGGGGGCCTACCATATCTTGCCATTCCTTACGCCAGAGCCGGAATTCTTCCGTAAACCGGTTTTTTTCGTTTTCTGCCTGGAAAAGTTCTCCTTCCAGAGAGGATTTTTTTTCAAAAAGCTTTTGCCGCTTGTCTTCTATGAGCGTTAATCTCTCCCAGGCAGCCTCACTCAGGAGCAGAAGCGGCTCAAGCTCAGTTGTTTCAGGCGGATTATCTTCTGCAAGACCGATGAGTTCGCGAAGCAACGCCGACTTGAGTGTCTCCCTGTCCGATTTTTTTCGGGTGAGTTCGCGTTCGTTTGCCAGCAGCTCATTTGCACTGTTTCTAAGAGCTGTACACTTATTGAGCCAAGCCAGCATCTCGGTCGGGGAAAGCGGGTTGATCGCGCAGGGCTTCCAGATTATACGCCATTCTGTGTCTGTGGCTGTCAAGGCAAGAGTGGTTTTGGTCGTTTCGTTTTCCAACTCGGCAAGAGACCTATCCAAGCTCTGCTGCTCGGATCGTAATGCCGCGAAGGTCTGAACTCTTTCTGCTTCGTGGCGGAGGCGGTCTGCCACTGTGTCGGCCAGAACCACCTTTTTTTCATAGGCCTCCGGCAGTGCCATGTCTTCGCCAAAGGCGAGATCCTCACCGGCGAGGTCTTCACCACCGAGCCACTGCCGGCGAAGAAGCTCCCATCCCCTGTCGCGTTGGCTCCGGATCAGGACCAGCTCTTCTTCCGTGGGTGTGCTTCCCGATTTTTCAAGCAGTTGAATGCCGGCTTTGACCTCGGCCGATCTTTTAAGCAGCCGGGCCCTTTCCTGCTGGAGAGTTCTCTCTCGCATCCCAAAATCATGAAAAACGACTTCGTATTTTCGAGCCGTTTCCTCCAGAGGCAGGGGCAAAGCAAGCAACTCCTCAAGGCTGCCGGACCATAAGCCAAGACGTTGTATTTCCAGAAGGCAGTTTCGTCTTTTTTCATCGATGATCCTTGCCCTGTCCGCCATATCCGCATCGACTTCCCCGGCTTTTTGAGCAATTCGCAAAACCTGGTGGAGTCCAGCCGTGTTCTTGGGCTGCGGCAATTCGGCCAGAGCCCTGTTGATTCGTGTCAGCTCTCCGCCGATTTCAAGGAGCCGCTTTTCGGTTTGGGCAAGTGCTTGTTGTAAACCCTCGTGCCGTGCCGCAAGATGTCCGGTGATTTTTCTTCGCCCGGAAACAGCCCGAAGAGTCTCGACCTGCTCCAAAGAGATATCCTGACGTACCAGTTTGAGAAAATCAGCAGCCTCAACTTTGTTGCTGATCCGCATGCCGTCGAGGCGTGGCCGGTCTTCCCTGCCCTTTTTGTATTCCCCCAATCTCTGGTGAAGTTCCTCAATGGCATCTTCCGCATTGAGAACCGGCTGACGGGAAGAAACCGCCGCCAGTTTTTCCCGCATCTCAGAAAGTTTTGCGGCAAGGGCTATTTCCTTATGATTCAGGGAATGAATCGCTCTTTCAACATCCTGGCGTCTGGAAGAAAAATCATCCGGCACCACCACAACCTCGCCTAACTCTGCAAGCTGCTGTCTCAGCGCATTGCGGAGGGCAAGTTGGGGAAACAGTTGCCGGATGCGTTCCAGTTGCCGGCGTTGCCTTTCTTTTTCAGCGTGTCGGGCCTCGATACCCTGCAGGGCTTCCTGTGCTTCAGCCAATCCATTGTTGAGTTCGTTCCATTCCCTGCTGGAAAGGGAGGCATCTCGAACGATTCGTTGGGTTTCCCGGTAGGCGGTCAGGCATTCATTGATCTCCTGCTTTGCCCCGCGAGGTTTAAACAAGGCATCTGCTTCACTCTCAAGTCCGGCGAGAACCCCGCGGAGAGAAGAAATTCCAGTGCCTGCAGAAAACAGGGCCTGGCCAACCTCGCCTTTCTGGGCCAGAATATCCTCCCCGCCCTTGATAAGATCCTCGTGGCTCAGGCCATAGAGCGATTCAAAAATACCCTGCTCGGAAATGGGCAGAAAAGATGCGAGCATTGCTGCTTCGAGCGGATTCCCATCCAGGTCGAGGATGTCGGCTTTTCTCTTTTTGCGTCGGTAAAAGGCAAGTTCCCGGCCATCATCTGTCTGAAGGGTTCCGCCAACTGATAATTGATCGTTGGCATGAAGGAAATTATCCGTGGTCCTCTCCGGGAAGCCGAAGAGCCAGGCCTTGAGCGCCCTGAGGGTGCTGCTTTTTCCGGCCTCGTTGGGTCCATGGATAATGTGCAGGCCGGGTCCCAGATGCAGGGTGCGTCCGGTAAAAGGACCAAAGGCTTTGAGCTCGAGCCTGGTTATCCTCATTCCCCCCCCTCCTGGCCGAGCAGCCTGGCGATGAGCATTTCCTTTATATCTTCGCAGAGCGTGCTCATGTCGGTCGGTGATACGGGAATCAGGCCGGATTCTTGCTGTAGTTCAGGCGGCAACTTGCTCTGGAGCACCCCGATCTCCGGCACAAGTTCCATGAGCGCTGTTGGTTCAAAGTCCAGGCGGTCAATGGCGCGAACCAGATCCGCCATGGGTGTTTCCGTGCCAAGGGTTTCCCCAAGCGTTACGGGACGTTGGGTGGCGAACAGCACTTTTTCAAGCCAGATCTCACCGAGTCCCACGGCCAGACTGCGGAATTCCTCAGTCAGGATTGCGGATTTCCGGTGAAGTTCGGCATGGAGCGGGCTTTTCCCTGCCAATTGCAACCGGAGAGCCAGTGGCCTTCCCTCGGCGTGCGTCTGTTCCGCCTCCATGGCCTGTCGGATCACATCAATGGCCAGATCCAAAGCAGCGCAATTCGTCAGGTCAACCTGACACAAGGACCAGCGCAGCACATCCAGGTCGCGGTGTTCGACTGCGGTGATCTGTCCACCATCCACCCGAACCAGGGTGGCCCCTTTTGCACCTGCCTCATGGATATGCCTGCCCTGAATATTGCCTGGGAAAACGATCCAGGGAGACTGCGCGACATCCTCCCGCTTGTGAATGTGACCAAGAGCCCAGTAATCATACCCTTTTGTGCGGAGATCATCGAGGGAGCACGGAGCATAGGGTTCGTGCTCCTGTCTGCCGGTGAGTGAAGTGTGGAGCAAACCGATGTTCAGATAATGCGGAAGGGCGTGGGGGTAATTTTTGGCAATATTATCGGTCAATGCTCGGGTATGGTAGCTTTGGCCGTGTATGGCAACTTCTAATGCTTCGAGGGTAATGGTTTCAGGATGCTTTGCGGAAAACAGGTGGACGTTGTCCGGCAGGTGCAGAGATTTGCTGATCTGACTTGCCGCGTCATGGTTTCCCGAGACCATGAATACCCGGATGTTTGCTTTGCGCAGGCGGGAAATACGGTCGATGAAGAAAAGCCCTGTATTGTAGTCCTTCCAGTCTCCGTCGTAAATATCGCCGGCCAGGAGGACAAAGGCGACCTGTTCTTCGACAGCCAGATCGATCAAATTGTCAAAAGCCCTTCTTGTTGCCTGACGGATTTGATCAACCGGGGCGTCGGCATAGCCCTCCAGACCGCGCAATGGGCTGTCGAGATGGATATCAGCGGCGTGAAGAAAGGTAAACATGGGCTATTTCAGCATGAGCAGGATGGCGGCCAGGATTACCATGTCCACCATGA
>JAHJTI010000230.1 GCA_018829945.1 Pseudomonadota bacterium
AGCCTGTCGAAGGGCAGTTGTTATGAGTCCATTAAAAATGGTAGTTTTATTCAATCATTTTAGGCCCTTTGAGACAAGAGAAACCCTTAAACTAGTGCCATTCAGGTCTTCCCCGAGTATTGCAGCAGGGATCCTGAAAAAAAACTTTCACCCTTCCATTACGGTGCCTTTCCCCTCGGAGCACACCATTGCCGGAAAATATCGACACAACGAGACACCCCTTTTCCCTGCCGCGAATCTGGCGCCGCATCCTCTTCATTCTGGGCATCGGCCTCGCTTCGTTGCTGGTCATCTATACCCTGGCTGGCTTTTTTCTGGCCCCGTATCTGATCACCCGATATCTACCGCACTATGCGGCAGAGCAGTTGCATCTCCAGGTCCGGCTCGAAAAGCTGCGGATCAACCCGTTGCTCTTGACCTGCGAAGTCCAAGGACTCAGCCTGCAGGCCGATGAAGACGAACCATTTTTCTCTGCACAACGGCTCTTTATCGACTTCGAACTGGAGAGTCTTTTCCGCCGGACCTGGACCTTTGGCGACCTCGCCATGGAGAACCCAGCTCTTCGCCTGGTGATCGGCGCGGATGGCCGCCTTAATCTGGCGAAGCTCGGCACAAGCCAGCCGCACCTTGAAAATCCGGCGGACCCCCCCAAAAAAACCCCTCCGCGCCTGCTGTTGAAACACCTGGCGCTATCCGGCGGCACGGTGCGGGTATCTGACCATTCCACGTCAAAGCCGACAGAAATCCTCATCGACCCCATCGCCCTTGAGTTCAACAATATCTCCAACCTTCCCGAACATCGCGGCGCCTTCGCTGTTTCCGCCTCTCTGCCTGAAGGCGGATCCCTCGGTTGGCAGGGTGAAATGTCGCTCCAGCCGATCTCGGCCACCGGCACCATTGAAATCAAGGATTTCAAACCCGCCACAATCTGGAATTTCTTCCGCGGCAAACTGAACCTGGCACCACCCACCGGCACGGCCCAGTTGACGGTCGGCTACAGTTTCTCTTCCCTTAACGGAGAACCCGTGCTGCAGGTGAATCCCATCACCCTCTCGGTGCGCGGCCTGTCCCTGAGCGAAAAGGGCGCTGGACAACCGTTTCTGAAACTCGACAGTCTCACCGCCGCAGGCGGACGGATTGATTTCTCCACTCGCCGGATCGTTCTTCCCTCCATCTCGATCACAGGCGGACGGATTGCAACCCTGGTCAACACGAAAGGTGTCAGCAACTGGCAGCAACTTGTCAAAGCAACGCCGCAATCTCAGGCAAAAAAGACACCAATCATACACGTCAAACCCGCTCCCGCTGAGCCACCTCCCTGGCGGGTTGCAATCGAATCCTTCGTATCTTCCGATCTTGCCCTGCAATATAGCGATGCAAGCCGACCCACCCCTATCAGCCTGAAAGCGAAGCTGGCCGATCTTTCTCTTGTTGGGAGCAGCATCGACCTTGGACAACAGGAGGCTGTGATCAAACGGATCGCCCTTGTCGGCGGAGGGGCATCCTTGATTCAATCCCCTGCTACCCTTGGAAAAACCACAACCCCTCAAAAAACCAAACCCAAAACCGCACTGGAAACGACTCGGGCAGAAATCTCTTCCCGGAAATCTCCCAAAAAATCCCCTTGGAAACTGGTACTCGCCCAGGGCACCGTCTCCGGCTTTGATCTTGGCTTTGCCGACATGAAAAAAAACCCTCCCCTGGCCTATGACCTGACCGATCTGCGGGCGGAGATACAGGATTTCGGCAATCCTGGCGGGAAACCGACAACCTTTGCGGCCCAGGCGGGAATCCACCAAGGCGGCACAGCCACCCTGTCCGGCAGCATGACCCAATCCGGAGATAAGACCGACCAGGCCGGCGTGATCGAGGCGCAGATCGCGATCTCACAGATGAACCTCATGCCGCTGGCATCACTGGTTGCACAACATGCAACGCTTACCCTTGCTTCAGGCAATTTCTCGACGGATGCGCAGGTGCGTTATTCTGGGGACGGATCACCTCCTTCACTCACACTGAAGGGGGATGCAAAAATCGGGGATCTGCTGCTCAATGAGGAGACAAGCGGCAAACGCTTTCTTGTCTGGAAAGAACTTGGTGCCAACGGACTTGATTTCGGTCTCAACCCAGACCACCTTGCAATCAAGGAGATCCGGGTGCTTGAGCCTGAGACCACAATCACCATTTTTCAGGACAAAAGCCTCAATCTCGCTCAAATACGCAGACAAACAGACAAGGACAAAACAGAAAAGCCCCCCTTTCCCGTGGCCATAGAACGGGTCCGGGTCAAAGACGGAGTGGTCGATTTTTCCGACTTCAGCCTGGTTTTGCCTTTTGTCACCCGCATTACCCAGTTTAAGGGGGCAGGCGTCGATATCGCAACAAAACAGGCCAGCCGCGCCTCGCTCAAGTTCGAAGGGAGGGTCGGCGAGTTCGGTCATGCCAAAGCCAATGGCAGTTTGATCCCCTCCAACCCGAAGCAGTTTACCGACATCAAGGTGAGCTTCCGCAATGTTGCCATGTCTCCCCTTTCCCCATACAGCGCCACCTTTGCCGGACGGAAAATAGAGTCGGGAAAACTCAACCTTGATCTGGGCTATACCATCAAGAACAGCGAACTGCTTGGCGAGAACTCAATGGTGCTGGAAGATTTCACTCTGGGCGAACGGGTCGAAAGCCCAAACGCCATGGACCTGCCGCTGGACCTGGCCATCGCCCTGCTCACCGACAGCGAGGGCAAGATCGACATCGCCGTGCCCATCAGCGGCAACATCGACCACCCGGAATTCTCATACGGGCATGTCTTCAGGCAAGCGCTGCTCAACCTGCTCAGCAAGATCGTGACGTCGCCGTTTCGAGCCCTGGGCGGATTGTTCGGCAGCCACTCCGAAAACATGGATACGATCCTTTTCGAACCGGGCCGGGCGGAACTGACCCCGCCGGAGCAGGAAAAGCTTAAAAAAATAGCCGAGGCTCTTGGTAAGAAGGAACAGCTCAAACTCACCGTACATGGCGGCTTTGAACCTGGTTTGGACGGGAAGGCTCTCAAAACATCGCAGCTGCGCCGCACCCTGGTAAAGAAACTTGGCGCAAAAGCGGGACCGATGGCCTATGACAACGCCAAAACCCAGAGCGCTCTGGAAGAATACGCCGGAGACAAGCTGGCCGCCTTTCAGTCCGGCTATGAAGAGATGAGCGGAAAAAAGGTACAGCGGGTCAACCCGATTCTAGGGCTGTTCGGACAGGGCAGCGAGGATTATGATTTCTACCGGGCCCTGTTCGAATATCTGGTTGAGACAGCGCCATTAGCTCAGGCTGAACTGGAAGCGCTTGCCGAGAAACGTGCACAGGCAATTGTTCAGGATATCACGGACCGGGCCGGAGTGGATGCCGCCCGGATACGTGCCGGCAGTCCCGTGCAGACCGAAGAGCAGGACAAGAAGGTGCCCGCCAGGCTTGAATTGAGCCTTCGCTGAATCGGCTATTTGCCAACGAAGACCCTGCAAAAAATCTGCAGCCTTGCCCGGAGGGAGAAGGCCGGGCAAGGCCGCAGTCGCCACGGTGGCTGGGGAGGCCGCCGGTGCTGAGGGCGATCACTGGGCGCGAATTTTCCCGCCAATCATAAAAGCCGCGCTCACCAAAAAGATGTTCTTGACGATATATTGCCCCTCAAGGGACAGCCCGAAAGGCGGGTGGGTAAAACAGATTTCCGGCAATAAAATCAACGGCAGCATGGTCCCCGGCAACTGCAGGAGCAGGAGCAGAAGGGCGATGCGGATCAACGGCCGATAGAGCAGGCACAGGCCGATCGCTACCTCCCACCAGCCGAGAATCGGCAAGAAAAGATGCGGGGAAATCCAGTAGACCGTCCGTTTGATAAGCTCCTCCTCCGGACTCATCCCCAAAGGCTTCAACACGCCAAACCAAATGAAGATGAAGGCGATGGAATACCGCATCAGGGGCTGACAGTACTTGTCCATCCCCTCGGAAATCCTGATATCGGCTCTATCAATCCAGGCGTACATCACCGTTGTCCTCCATTGCCCTCGTTTTCCTGTTACAAGAAATCAATCCGTACGGGGCATACACGGTTTTGTACTCCGTATACCGCGTGTCGTAGGAAAACTGCGGGATACGGGCGTTGTTCAGGATAAAACTTTCCAGTTGCCTGACCTGCGCGACGCTTAACTCACCAAAACGAACCCGCCTTTCCTTGACAAAATACTCGCTGGAAAAAAACCGGGAATGCACGTCATCGGTCATGATCTCGAAGGGAATTCCCTGGATGTGCTGACCGTTATGCGTAAAAAGTATCCCTTCCTTCGGCAGTTCTTCCGGTGAATGATTGTCGGCAATGTATGAAAACGAGACGCCGCCCATGCTGATGTCGAGCACCCGCCCGACACCCTGATGAAAGACATACATCTCAAGGCGCGGAGTGAACCGGGGGAATCTCCCGTGATGCTCACCCGTAGTACCGCTCGCGCATACATGCTTGTCGCGCCCGGCATTGAACCAATCCCCTTGCCGGGTTCCCGTAGATTCTCCGCTGATGACCGGCGAGGCGGTGCGGACTGGGTCAATCCTGCAGATTGTATCTTCTGATTTCCCCATGGCCATTCCTCCTTTTTTGTCAGCGTATCATGATGGATCTGCCGGTATATTCGTACCGGAAACAGCGATCGTTGCCTGTTTTTCTCCCGGAATTGGTCTGCCATTAGAAACACTCTACCGAACGCAAACGATAAATAAAAATGAATAATATAAATGTTTATCACAAGTTTTACTTATGATAATACTGGATGGAAAGCCAACGCAAATACCAAGCACGCAAGGAGCCTCGTATGAGCATTACCCTCAGACAACTGGAAATCTTTGTCGCCGTGGCCGAAACCCAGCAGGTGACCAAGGCAAGCGAAAAACTGTTTCTTACCCAGTCTGCGGTGAGCATGGCCTTGAATGAGTTGCAGAACCAACTGGGCGGCCCTCTTTTCGACCGGCGGGGCCGCACCCTGCTGATCAATGACCGCGGCCGCTATCTGTTGCCGCTTGGCAAGGATATTCTGTGCCAGGTCAACAACATCGAAACCCTGATGACCGAAAAAAAAGACAAGGTTGTCGGCGCGCTCAAGATCGCGGCCAGTTCGAC
>JAHJTI010000231.1 GCA_018829945.1 Pseudomonadota bacterium
AAATTGTACTTTTGCTGGTGACCTCGATTATCTGTTTGATTTTGGGGATGGGCATGCCAAGCAGTGCCGCATACATCACCGTGGCGGTGATTGCTATACCGGCTATGGTCAAGATCGGTTTCCCGGCCTTAACAGCGCACTTTTTTGGATTCTACTTTGCAAACCTTTCGATGATCACTCCGCCCATTGCACTGGCATCCTATACGGCTGCCGGTATAGCGAAAGCGAACCCCACTCTGGTAAGCTACCGGGCGTGTTATCTCGGCATAGCTCTGTATGTCATTCCGTTTCTGTTTGTGATATATCCTGCTTTGTTGCTTGAAGGCTCTTGGCACCAAATCGTTTTCGAGTCCTTAAAAGCTGCGGTCATTGTTCTTGCGCTGTGCAGCGCCTACATGGGGCGATTCAGGAAGACGCTCACTTGGATAGAAACGCTGCTTTTCGTGACGGCCGTGTTGTTCCTGTCGGCGGGCAAAATGTGGCCCTATTTCGATGCCGTCGGCTTTCTCACTTTCGGTTTGGCGGCCGTGTATAATGTTAAGTCTCGCCGAGTTGAGGCTGAATGACGCACGATGGGAGAGAGTGGTCATGTCGGGCGAAAAGAAGATAAGTTTTAAAGATGCCTATAAAATGCGTCGTCGTTCCGGAAAACGAAGCTGCAATTGTGCCGCGCTTCTGGTACGGGATAACTTGAGGGGGTTGAAACCCAGGGCAAAGGAATTGATGGATACCTATATCGACATCTTTGAGCGATCAGTACTTAGATTTCAATGAGCTCATCAACATATAAGGCGTAGGTTCTGGGTTTGGAACGGCCGGCATCTTCTGGATTCACGTACATAATGGAACTTTTCCCCTTAATCTCAAGGGGTAGAATACTTACACGAATAAAGGCGGTACGTTCATTCTTTGACGCAATGGCGTGAACCGGTTTTTTCCCATCCTCAAACCAAGCTTCACCTATCTGCATGGCGTGATATTCTCCCTCTCCTTGCTTGACCATCAGTTCCCCGGCGATTAACCATCGAATACCGCCGCCACGGTGGCCATGGGGCAGGGCCTCTGAACCGAGTTCGAAATCTACCCGGTCACAGCGCATCACGTAGTCGGCGCTTTGGTCCAATTCGATCGGAGATTCTAGAAGTATCCGGCTTTTGACATCGGATGTCGATTCGATACCGGCTTCGGCACCGCCAGAGTCTTTAAAAAGTTCGAATCGAAGCACGCGAGAAGCTTTAGGGCCTGCCTGCACTTTGCACGGCCCGCCGGTAAAAGCAGCCGTTTCTTTCTTTACTGCCGTTTCTTCCTTTTCTCCTCGAATTGTTAATTCGCCGGTTACAACATAAATTATGCAATTCAGTCCTAACGGTACAGTCAGATATTGTGCGTTTGCTGAAATATTGTCCTCACACAGCCTCAATCGGTAAGTCATCATCAGTAACCGTCCTTTTTTCCTGACCATCAAGCAGGTCGAAAGAATGAAAGTTGAAAGGCTTTCTAAGAATTTTAGGGCGTTTCCAGACGAGGCTCACTTCTACGCCGCGATACAGGCAAGGGGATGAGCAGGTGCTCAATCAATCCGGAGCTTGTCTAAATACTTTTTATGTATATCAACTCTTTGCTCGCTTAGCAATACCTTGTATAAACATTTCCCTTTTATTTTTTTCAGTTCGATTAATTTCATAAAATATAAATGATTATCATTTTTGTTAATTATGTACATCTGATAACATTTCGATCGTCGAGGTCATAAAGGGCTTGTCGCCAAATAAAAAATCCCGGATCAAATGATCCGGGATTTTACGGCTTCTTATATTCATCTGTTCATGGCAGGTCTTCAGCCTGAGGCACAAGCATGGCATAGTCCGTCCGTCATCAACATCCCTGTAACCGAATATAGTGCCTGTCACAACGACCTGCTGGCGGATAACTTCATCCTGATCAACGCGGATGCGCTGCACAAGCATGCTTCACCCATGTACATCATCGACTGGGAATATGCCGGGATGGCGCCCCGGTACTATGATATCGGGGATATGTTTCAAGAAATCCTGGTTCCGCGGGAAG
>JAHJTI010000232.1 GCA_018829945.1 Pseudomonadota bacterium
CCGTCAAGCAAAAAACTTACTATAAGTCAAAAATAAAAACCGCAATCCTTGCTGGATCTATCAGAGATCTGCAGATAAAATCATCATTTCGTTAATGTGCCACATTGCCTGCAGAAAGCACCCCTTCCACGTCATAGTCGCCAAAAGGAATATCTTTAAAAAGATCCTCCCCCTCTTTGACCACCAATGCCTTGGTCAATACTTCATCAACATGTTCAACCAGTTCTACGGTGAGACCCTTGAGTATCTTTGCCGGGATTTCATTCAAATCTGCTTCATTCTCTCGGGGAATCAGAACATGTTTGATATTCCCCCGTCGCGCAGCAAGAAGTTTTTCGGTAAGTCCCCCGATGGGCAGCACTCTGCCTCGCAGGGTAATCTCTCCGGTCATGGCAATATCCCGCCGAACAGGAAGTTTGAGCAGGGCCGAAACCATCGAGGTTGCCATGGTAATCCCGGCTGACGGGCCATCCTTGGGAATAGCCCCTTCCGGCACATGGATATGAATATCAAGCTTCTGATAAAAGTCAGGCAACAGCCCGAGCTGCAGAGCCCGGGTCCGCACATAGCTCAATGCCGCCTGAGCGGATTCCTGCATGACATCGCCAAGCTTTCCGGTTACGGTCAACTTCCCCTTCCCGGGCATCAGAGCGGTTTCTATTTGCAGCAATTCCCCCCCCACCTCGGTCCAGGCCAGACCTGTGGTGAGTCCGACCTTATCCCGCTCCTCGGCCAGACCGAAACGGTATCTGATCCCGCCCAAGTACTTGGCGATGGCCGCATCATTCAATCGATAACGCTTTGCAGTCTTTTTCTTTTGCCGGTCTCGGGCAACCTTACGACAGACAGAGGCAATGCTGCGCTCAAGATTTCGCACCCCGGCCTCCCGGGTGTACCTGCGAATAATCTCAAGAATCGCACCATCGTTGAAGGTGATGTCTTCCCGCCCGAAGCCGTTGGCCTCCAGTTGCTTCGGCACCAGAAAACCCTGGGCAATGTTCAGCTTATCTTCTTCCGTATACCCATTGAGTTTGATAACCTCCATCCGATCCTGAAGCGGGGCCGGGATGGCATGAAGATTATTGGCGGTGGTCACGAAGAAAACCCCGGACAGATCATAATCGAGATCGAGATAATGATCGTTAAAAGCGATATTTTGCTCGGGGTCGAGCACCTCAAGCAGGGCGGAGGAAGGGTCGCCTCGGAAATCCATGCTCATCTTGTCAACTTCATCAAGACAGATAACCGGATTCACAACCTTCGCTTTCTGCATGGACTGAATAATCTTCCCCGGCAATGCCCCGATATAGGTCCGACGGTGTCCTCGAATCTCGGCCTCATCACGAACACCGCCGAGAGAGAGCCGGACAAACTTGCGCCCCATGGCACGGGCCAGGGATTTGCATAGCGAGGTTTTCCCTACTCCCGGAGGCCCGACCAGACAAAGAATGGGCCCCTTGATCTTGTCCACCTGGGCCTGCACTGCAAGATACTCAAGTATCCGTTCCTTGGGCTTGAGAAGGGCATGATGATCCTGCGCCAGGATTTCCTCCGCTTCCCGTATATCGATTTTCTCTTCGGTTTTTTCCCGCCACGGCAAGCTGAGTATGCAATCTATATAATTCCGTACCACCGTAGCCTCGGCGGACATGGCCGGCATCATCTTCAGCTTCTTGAATTCCTGCTCCAGCTTGGCGCGAGCAGCTTCAGGCAGTTTTTTCTCATGGATCGCCTTGTCCAACGCCTCAATCTCGGAAGAGGCATCCTCAGCGCTTCCCATTTCTTTTTGGATAGCGCGAAGTTGCTCGGCAAGAAAATAATCCTTCTGGGTCTTATCCATTTTTTTCTTCACCCGAACCCGGATAATCTCCTCAAGCTCGGCGATTTCAATTTCCCTATGGATAAGGGCCAACACCTGTTCCAGACGTTCAATAACCGAAAAACTCTCCAGAATGGCCTGTTTTTCCTGCACATTTAAAGGGAGATGAGCAGCCAGGACATCTACAAACTTTTCCGGTCTTTCGATACGGGCCAAAGATTTGATAACTTCAGCCGGAACCTTTTTGTTGTATTTGACATACTCCTTGAAACTTGCCTGAATCTCCCGCACATAGGCTGTTGCTTCAAGATTGGCCTCGCCTGCAGGCTCTTCGCTCTCAAGCTGGACAACAAAATAATCGGGACTGGGCAGATGCTTTATGATCCTGCCCCTTCTTTTGCCTTCAACCAGCGCCTTGATCGTGCCATCCGGCAGACGGAGCAGTTGCATGACGGTGGCAATGGTACCCACCTCATGCACACTTTCTTCGGTTGGATCATCTTCGGCCGCGTCCTTCTGTGTTACCAGGAAAATCTCTGAACGCTTGGCCATTGCCTCTTCAAGAGCCTTTATAGATCGCTCCCGACCGACCACCAAAGGGGCGACCATGTGAGGAAATATCACGATGTCCCGCAATGGCATCATCGGATAAGCAACTTTTTCCTGTTCGGGATCTAACTCAGACATAATGTTCAACACAACCTTGAGGGGTTAGCCGTTGCAGCCAAATAATCTTGCCACTTAGCAGAGTTGGAAACATGCAACGGAAACGTTCCCGACGGAATTAGCTGCCAACAGTGGTTCCCAAAGAACGACCAACTGCAAAACGAACTTCACTCCGGCTCAGGCGCTTTTCTTTTTTTCCACGTCGTTATCGTACAAAATCACAGGATAATCACCATTCAGCACAACCTGCTCGCTGATGACGCACTCCCGTACGTTTTCCTTGGACGGCAATTCGTACATAATGTCGAGCATCGCCTGTTCCATGACTGTTCTCAAGCCACGGGCTCCGGACTTTCTCTTGATTGCCTGTTGCGCGATGGCCTTGAGCGCGCCCTCGGTAAAACGCAACCGGATATTATCAAAGGCAAAAAGGCGCTCATACTGCTTGGTCAGGGCGTTTTTAGGCATACGCAAAACACGGACCATGTCCTCTTCGTCAAGCTCTTCCATGGTCGCCACAACCGGCAAACGACCAACGAGTTCCGGGATCAGACCAAAGCGCAGCAGGTCTTCCGCCTGTACCTGAGCAAGGATATCTCCCACAGTCTTCTTCGGCTTGCCGACAACCTTGGCGCCAAACCCCATGGATTTTGTGCCGGTTCGCTGTTTGATAACACCGTCAAGCCCGACAAAAGCTCCGCCGCAGATAAAAAGAATATTGGTAGTATCAATCTTGATATATTCCTGCTGCGGATGCTTGCGGCCACCCTTAGGCGGAACGCTGGCCACCGTTCCTTCGATGATCTTCAACAGCGCCTGCTGGACTCCTTCTCCGGAAACATCTCGGGTAATGGAGGCGCTGTCGGATTTTCGGGCGATTTTGTCTATTTCATCGATATAAATAATGCCGCGGCTGGCCCGCTGGATATCATGATCTGCGGCCTGAAGAAGATTGACGAGAATATTCTCAACATCTTCTCCGACATACCCCGCCTCGGTCAAGGTAGTGGCGTCGGCCATGGCAAAAGGAACATTGAGAGTCTTTGCCAGGGTCTGGGCCAGAAGCGTCTTGCCGCTGCCGGTAGGGCCGACCAACAGAATATTGCTTTTCTGCAATTCAACATCGCTGCCGTCGTTGCTTCCCTGGGCCTCTATCCGCTTGTAATGATTATGCACCGCGACAGCAAGAACCTTCTTGGCTTTTTCCTGACCGATCACATATTCGTCAAGGTGGGCTTTAATGTCGTAGGGCTTGAGGGTCGCAACCTCCATCTGCGTTTCCAGCGCTTGCTGCCGGTCTTCGCTGACGATCTCATTGCACAGGTCGATACATTCGTTACAAATATATACAGTCGGGCCGGCTATCAGTTTTTTGACCTCAGCCTGACTTTTACCGCAAAAAGAACAGGTGACTTCCACTTCGCCATTATTATCTTTTGCCATGCCCACTCTCCTCTTCAGGATTCTTCCGCTGCACCAGCATCTTATCAATGATGCCGTAGGCCTTGGCCTCCTCGGCTCCCATGAAAAAATCCCGGTCTGTGTCAACTTGAATCTTTTTGAGCTTTTGCTTGGTGTGCCGCGCCAGAATAGAATTCAGAGCCTGCCGCATCCGCAGAATCTCCTTGGCATGGATATCAATATCAGAGGCCTGGCCCTGAAAACCTCCCATTGGCTGGTGGAGCATAATCCGGGAATTCGGCAAGGCATACCGTTTCCCTTCCGTGCCGGCAGCAAGAAGGACTGCGCCCATGCTCGCGGCCTGTCCCATACACAGAGTGACGATATCACACTTCACGTAGTGCATTGTATCATAAATAGCCAGACCTGACGTAACCACTCCTCCGGGGGAGTTGATATAAAAGGTGATATCCTTGTCCGGATCCTCGGCTTCCAGAAAAAGAATCTGGGCGATGATTATGTTGGCTATATCGTCATTAATGGCCGAACCCAAAAAAATAATCCGCTCTTTCAGCAGGCGGGAATAGATATCATAGGCCCGCTCTCCGCGGGGGCTCTGCTCAACAACCATGGGGACGAGATTCATAAACATGCTCCTCAAAATTTAGATCCCGTAACGAAACAAGTGCATTGCGACCATTTCGTTACGGTTCCTTCTTACACCGTTATCAGCAGCTTAGCGGCAACGCCGCTGTTTGTCATTCAATCGACGACATAATTATTACAACACTTTACTGGGGATCGCTCTCGCTCTGTACAACAGCAGGCACAATTTTCATCTTGGCTGCGTCGATCAGAAAACTCAGTATTTTCTCGTTCAACAACTCTGCCATGAAGGGAAGCAGATCATCCCTGCTGGAAAAATACTTTTTCACTTCGCTGACCGGCATATTGTACTGCTCGGAAATACGCTTAAATCCGGCGTCGATGTCTTCATTTTCCAGCTTAAGCCCTTCTTTTTCCGCAACCTTTTTCAAGAGGAAATCGCCCTTGACCCGGGACTGCGCAGCAAGCTTATACTGCTCAACCATACCATCCCTGTTGAACCCGGCACCCTCCAAGGTCATCCCCTGCCGCTCCAGATTGCTTTCCAGTTCCTTGATCATTGCCTCTATTTCATAGGCAACCAACCGAGGAGGAATCTCGAAATCATGGGTTTCGATCAGCACCTTCATCAATTTATCGGTGAGATCGCCACGCTGGGCATCCTTTTTGGCCTGCAGCTTTTTTTCACGGATATGGCTTTTAAGTGCATCCAGGGTTGCAAATTCTTCGCCTACTTCCTTGGCAAACTCGTCGTCAAGAGCGGGAAGCACCCGTTCCTTGACATCCTTGACATTGATTTTAAACTCAATCTTCTTGCCTGCCAGGATCGGGTTGGCGAAACTTTCCGGAAAATCTATTTCCTGCGACGCTTCCTCGCCTTTCTTCAAGCCAAGGAGTTTTTCTTCAAATTCTTTTCCATACTTGCCCGAACCCACATCAACCGAATAATTTTCTCCAACCACCTGCTTGATGGCTGTTCCGTTATGGTATCCCTGGAAATCAACCACAGCAAGATGCCCATTCTCAATGGCGCGATCTTCAACGCTTTGCAGGGGAGCCATCTGCTTGCGCAATGCCTCCAGTTCCTGAGAGATTTCCTCGTCGGTCACTTCCAGCGCGGGCTGCTCGACTTCAATCCCCTTATATTCAGCCAACTCAAACTGAGGCCGGATATCCACCTCGGCAATGTAAACAAAGGTGCCGTTTTCGGCAAATTTCTGCTCACGAATATCCGGGTGCACAACCGCATCAATCTTGCTTTTCTCAAGGGCATCAAAATAAGTGCCCTGAATCAATTTTTCCGCAACGTCATACTCGATCTTCGGTCCGTAATTTTTTTCCAGCACCTGCCGGGGTACTTTACCCTTCCGAAACCCTTTCAATGAGACTTCAGAGTTCAGTTTTTTATAGGCGGATTCCATCTCCTGAGCAACCTGCGTTTCCGGCAGGGTTATAATCATTTTTTTTGTAAGCAAACTTACGTCTTCAACATTGATCTGCATGCAACACCTTCCTTGTTTCAAACATTTTCAACAACACAGTCATACAGTGAAGGAACGTCTTTAGAAATTCTCTCCTCACGGTACGGATAAGATATATCAATGTACCCCGACACAGGTGCCGGAGCTGTTTTTTGTTGGTGCGAGAGGGGGGAGTCGAACCCCCATACCAAAGGCGCTGGTTCCTAAGACCAGTGCGTCTACCAATTCCGCCACTC
>JAHJTI010000233.1 GCA_018829945.1 Pseudomonadota bacterium
CCTTTGACGATACCACCAATATCCGCAAGGCTGAGCCGTTCGGTTTCCCACTCCACCTCCATGCTCTCGGCGGCAAGATTCACCGCGACGGCACGAATACCCTCGGTATTGCCAAGAACTTTCTCGATGCGCGAGGAACACGAAGCACAGTGCATGCCCCGGATGGCGACCCTTTGCTTTTCGATTGACGGTGTCATGTTTGGATTGCTCCGGTGTTGATTGTTTTTTCCGTTCACGGTAAATTGCATGCGACTGTGATCAAATCGCAACAACAGCCCTTCGACAGGGCTCAGGGAGAACGGAGTTTTCTCTATGTCTTGATATTCCGTTCGTGCTGAGGCTGTCGAAGCACTTACTTAAAGAACATTCAGAATTATTACGAGTCCCTCAACAGCAAAAACCATATACGGCCAGTAATTCTTTAACCTTAACACTCTAACTCTTTACAAAAGAAACCACATCCCAAAGGAGTTCCCCATGCCAACCATACAGATTAAAGGAATGAGCTGTGGTCACTGCGTTGCCTCGGTCACCTCGGCGCTCAACGCCATCGACGGCCTCAACGAGGTGAATGTCTCACTTGAAAAGAAAGAAGCCACTTTCAACCAGAGCAAGGATGTACCTTTGGCTGCCATCAAAAAAGCCATCGACGCCATCGGTTTCGAAGTGGTGGATTAAAAAGAATCGCGCCGAGCCGAAGAGGATCGGCGCAGTAAAAAACTACAGCACCAGCACCACAGAGGGATGCGCCTTAAAGGCAAGGTGCTGGGCTTCGCGGTCCTCGGCACTGACCACGACAAGCTCCACGTCCAGACACAGATACTTGCCGCCGCTGCTGGAGTTGGAAAGGGTTACCAGGCATTCCCGAGCCTGCACAACCTCGGCGATGGCCGCCTGCAACTCCTCCTGCTCCCTGCCGATAAGCTTGTACACCCATGAGCAGGGGTATGTCAGTTCAAGCTTCTGTTTGCAATCATTCAACAGCACGACCAGCCTCCGTATTTCTTTCGCATTTGCCCATAGCTAAAACAACGATACACCATAATACCAGACCAAACACCCAACGCCAACAGCAGGCAAACACCTGACAGCCGCAAAACCGAAAAACACCTATTTTGTCTTAAAAAAACCATGCTAACTTGGCTTAAATCTGTATAATTGATATATCCAATCAAGATTTTCGCCTTAGATCAAGTCACCCGGGGGGGGCGTCATGAGACAATTACAATTCGTCGTTATTGTATTAGTTGCCCTGCACTTCTCCCTTGCCCAAGCTGTGGCGGCTGACGCGCCGCCCGCCTCTTTCTCCGTGGGCAAAGAGTATTTTGATCAGGGTAAATTCGAAGAGGCTTACTCGGAGCTTCACAAGGCATTCCTCCAGGACCCGGGCAACCCGCAACTCAACTTCCAACTTGGCCGGGCTGCTTTTGAAACCGGCCGATTTGAAGAAGCGGTCATGGCCTATGAACGGATTCTCATTGCCGACCCCAATGCGGCACGGGTCAAGCTCGAACTGGCCAGGGCCCACCTGCAACTTGGCTCTCGGGAAGTGGCAAGACAGTACTTCAAGGAAGTGCTCGCCACCAACCCTCCAGAACAGGTTTGGAAAAACATCGAAAAATTTCTTGCAGCCATTGAGGCCTCCGAAAAAAAACATTTTGTCAACGGCACCTTCACCCTTGGTCATGCCTGGGATGACAATGCCCGTTCCGCTCCGGTAAGCAGCCAGATCTCCGCCGGTCTTTTCGAATTTCAACTTACCGGACCAAGCGCAACCCCCCAGAGCGACCAGATCAACAACGCCACTCTGGTCCTCAACCATATCTACAAAAACGAAGAATACCCTTTCATCTGGAAATCCGCGGCAACCTCCTACAATGCGCTATATCAAAGCCTGTATGATCTTGACGTGAATTACCTGGGCCTTGCCACCGGTCCGGTTTTCCAGAAAGACAACTACATCTGGGATGTGCAGGCGCTCGGCTCGTCCATTGACGTCGAGCATGATCGCTACCAGAGCTCCTTCGGAGCAGCCTCGAGCCTGACGTACTTTTTCTCCAAAAAGATCATGGGCACCGTTTCGATCAAAGCTGAGGAAAAAAACAATTACGTTGATCCTGAGCGTGACGCGTTCAATTTCATGATTTCTGCAGGGCCTGTCATGGTCATTGACCTCAATCGTTTGAGCCTTCTTTTTATCAAGGAAAAAGAAAACGCCGACAATGAAATAAACAGTTACGACCGCTTCGGTTGGAAACTCCGTTACGACCGGAGCCTGCCATACGAATTTGCCGTTTTTGCCGGACTCGGCTACACCATGACCGATTATGATGCCCCGATTCCGCTTTTTTCCCTCTCTCGCAACGATGAGGTCCAGGAACTGAGTGCGGGAATATCCCGACTGCTCTGGCAGGATCCCGCCAAAAATCAGGCGCTCATCATGCAGTTGGGGCACACCTATACCAATTCTGATTCCAATATTGACCTGTACACCTACAGAAAAAATGTAACCGAACTCAACCTCACCGTAAGTTTTTAGGAGTCGTTACGAACTAGCCATTGCCCCGCATTTCCTTACGGCTTCATATTCTGTTCATGATATCTCAATGTTGCCGTTGTTTTTTTGAACAAAGGCTTAAGCAGCGAGGGTCACCATGAAAAAATCAGCCTCCATCCAAATCATCGCCCTGCTTCTCCTGTTCTGCATTATTACGCCAATTTCCACAGCTTTGGCCGAATCACAAGCAGTGGCCACGGTGGTTGCCCTCCGGGGCACGGCGGTGGCTCAGAACAAGGATGGCGCAAGCCGCAATCTGAGCCTCAAGAGCCAGCTTTTTCAGGAAGATGTGCTGAAAACCGGGAACAACGGCAAACTGCAGATCATGTTCACCGACAACAGCATCATCAGCCTGAGCCGCGACAGTGAAATGAAAATCGCCGAGTACCGTTGGGAGGCTGGGCGTAAAGACGGCGCTCTTACAATGCAGGTCAAAGAAGGGACCTTCCGGGTCATGGGCGGCGCGCTGGCCAAAGATGCGCCCCATAATTTCAAGACCGAAACCCCCACAGCCACCATCGGCATCCGTGGTTCCATGTATGCCTTCAAATCCACCCAGGAGTCCCTTTCCGTTGTCTTCCAAGGCGGCAAGGGCATTGAAGTTTTCAATGATCACGGAAAAGTTTCCATCACCATTCCAGGCTTCGGCACCAATGTTGTCTTGAATGCCCCGCCTGAGCCACCGGTCAAATTCACGGAGCAGCAGATCAATGACCTGAACAGTGAAACGAACGGAAACGGCGACGGCACCAATGGGGATGGAACCGGAGGCGATGGAGGCGGCACAGGCACAGGAAACGAAAGCGGCGATGGAGATACGGGAACCACTGACCCCCCCGCTCCCACAGTGCCACCCAAACCGGTTGTGCCGCCCGTCAATGAGTTTCCCAGCGGACAGGGCAGCATTCTCACCCCACCCCCGCCTCCTCCGACAGATGGCGTTTTTTCCTATGAGGGGGTGCTGGGCGGAGTATCGAGGAACCCAACCACAGATGAAATTTACGACACCTTTACCAACACCCTCTCTTTGGGGGTAAACTGGCACAACCGCAGAATGCTCGGGGTGGCTTATGACAGTGAAAAAGAAAACCCGGTTTTCTTTTTCGGCTCGGTGACCGGGGCCACCATCACGGATTTCACAATATTTGGCGGTGACGAACTCACCACAAACCATGATCCCGGATTTATCACCGGAAACGGCATTGGCATTTTCACCGGTCCCACCTATGGCCTCTTCAGCTTTGCTGCATCGGGAAAAACATACTACATACAAAACTCCAATGTTCATGACAACTGGCTTGCGGCTGGTGGAGGCCAGAAGGTGTCAACCGATGTGCCCTCTGCCCCCACTGGATCGTCCGACTGGATAGGCTTTGTAACCGGTCTCAGCGCACTGATGCCGGACCCTGCCTCCGACCCATACCCGAACCTGTACACCAGCCCTGTTGGCATATATCAAAGTGGCCTGGGCGGGATCGCCATAACGCTGGACAAAGACGTGGGCACCATCAGCGGCGAGATGACACCGGGCAACGATATCTCGGGAAATGGGTTCTCCACTCTCTCTTATTTACAGGTCGGAGGAAGCACAGCCGACTCGGTCTATGTCCGCGATGACCTCATGGCCGCCTTGATTGACGGATGCCCTGACGATTGCTTTCCTTTAACATTAAAAACCCATGGCAATGCCATGGTGACTGCTGACCCGAAGGACCAGTTTTCGAGCCATGTTACCTGGGGATACTGGGAAATCGCCTACACCGACTCCGCCAATGGTGGCTCAGACCGCATTATGGCGCCCTCGTCTTCCCTGTGGATTGCCGGCAGCAACCCAACCAACAATACGGTTATCACAACAGGATTCACAGGAACCTACAGTGGTGATGCGGTCGGTACGAAGATGGACGCCACCGGCACAACCTCGCTAAAAGGCACCTGCGATCTCACTGCCAATTTTAATGCCGGAGCTAACTACCAGCTTGAGGGCAACATTGCCTTGCCAGGAATAACATTTACTATAACCAACCCAAGCAGCATCATTACAGCGACCGCCAGCTCAAATTCCTTTACCGCCGCCATAACCGCTGCCAATGGCTACAGTGGCGGGATAAAAGGCGCTTTCTTCGGCTCCGCCGCCGAGGCTGTGGGGGGCAACTTTTTCTCAACCAACGGAACAACCTCTTATCTTGGAATATTCGGAGGGAACAAAACGAGTGGATCGCTGGCTGCTAATTAACTATAAACGGATTCTGACGCACATTGGTCCTTGACCAATCCCCATTCATGATCGGCTGCCGGCACCCCCGGCAGCCGATCTTTTTTTTGCATCCTTTTTCAATAAAACTCCCCCTCCAGAGACCTTAACAACCAACGGGCCAATAACTCTACAGGTCGTGTTTTCCCAACATTCTGTATAATTGAGCGTGTCATCTCCCACGTTCAAATGCGTAAGGCGAAACAGTTAATTCATATGTTACAGGACCTGAAATCCGCCATATTTCAGCTTGTGTTCGGATTATCTCCGAAAAAGTAATGCCAACGTGTCGTTATCCTGTATATTTTAAAAAGGATAACCGTAATGTTCAGACGCCGTAACGAAACATCCGGCCTGTACCTTGCCATTTCGTTACGGCCCCACATGCCGATTACGCATAAGCCATGCAGTTGTTTGTGGACAATGGCTCGAACAGCGAGGACATCATGGAAAAAATTGCTTCCTACACGACTAGCTTCCTGCTCCTCCTGTTATGTTTGTCGGCTTCTTTCTCCACCGCCTGGGCCGAATCGCAGGCAGTGGCCACGGTGGTTGCCCTCCGGGGCGCGGCGGTGGCCCAAAACAAGAGCGGAGCCAGCCGAAACCTGAGTCTCAAGAGTCAGCTTTTCCAGGAAGATATCTTGAAAACCGGAAGCAACGGCAAGCTGCAGCTCATGTTCACCGACAACAGCATCATCAGCATGGGCCGCGACAGCGAAATGAAGATCGCCGAATACCGATGGCAGTCGGAGCAAAAAGACGGCGCTCTCACAATGCAGGTAAAGGAAGGACTTTTTCGGGTTATGGGAGGGGCGATTGCCAAGGATGCCCCCCAAAACTTCAAAACCGAAACCCCCACCTCCACCATCGGCATCCGTGGCTCCATGTTTGCCTTCAAATCCACCCAAGACTCCCTTTCCGTTGTCTTTCAGGGAGGAAGAGGCATAGAGGTCTTCAACGAACTGGGCAAGGTGATCATCACCATCCCGGGCTTCGGAACCACCGTTGCCTTGAACAACCCGCCTGCGCCACCGGTAAAATTTACGGAACAGCAGATCAATGACCTGAACAGTGAAGCCAACGGAAACGGTAACAATGGCGAGCAACCTGCTGCCGGCGAGGAAGGCGGCGGAGAGCAGTCTGATGCTGCGCCTGTTGCCGAGGGAGAAACTGAGACAGTGGCCACACCTGAACCACAACCCCTGCCACCGCCAGTTCCTGTCCCTCCGCCACCTAAGCCTGACCCCCGCGACCTGAATATTACTTTCACCACGCCTCCAGCCCCACCAAGCGACGGCATCTTCGCTTTTGCCGGAGGTCTGGGTGGAACCTCCACGAAAACAGACGGTTCCACGGAAACGTTTTCTAACACTCTCCAGATGGGGGTGAACTGGCACAACCACAGAATCTTCGGGATTGCCTATGATGATTCAGCTGATAAAAACAAGCCTGTCTTTTTCTATGGCACGGTGAACGGCTCCACCGTTTCCGACATCAAGATTTTTGGTTCGGATTACGATGACACTTTCCCTCATGACGAGGACGCTTTCATTCGCGGCAACGGCACCGGCCTCTTCTCCGGCAGCGCCTATGATTTCTTCAGCTTCAACGCCACAGGCAACTCCTATCTTACCAAGGGGTCGCCCACCCAAACCGTGCTGGATTCCTGGACAGTTGCCGGCGGTGGCCAGCAGGTGGCCGGCGCTATGATTCCAACCGCCGAAAAAGGAGCTTCGGAAATCTGGAGTGGCTTTGTGGTAGCCTCAAGCGAGAACATGAACAACCGTCCCGTTGGCCGGCATCTCATATACAACACGAACCCGAACACATTCACCATGGACATCAACAAGGATACCGGCACCATCCTCGGCACTCTGACCACCGACGTGAACGTCGGCGGCGGTTATAATATCTCCGGCATGACCGTGGGTGGTTCCTACGGCTCTGTATACCTCAACGACCAGTACTTAGCAGCCTTGCTTGGCGGTTCCAATCTTGCCGTAAAAGATTACGGCAGTTACATGGTCGTCGAAGACCCGGCAAAACAGCTTTCCTCACATTTCACCTGGGGATACTGGGAGGTCGCTTACGTTGACTCCTCCGAACAGCGTCAGATTCGGGTGCCGGAATCCATGTGGCTGGCGGGAAAACCCTCAACGAGTTCGGTGATCAATACGAGTTTCAGCGGAACATACAGCGGCAAGGCCCACGGCACCATGATCGATGTAGGCACTCCCACCCTTATTTCTCAAGTGAGTGGTTCCATGAACCTCACGGCCGACTTCACCTCCACTCCTAGTATCACCGGCAGCATCAATCTCATTACGGATGTCGCCAGCAACACCACCACCAGTTTATCCATAAGCGGCGGCGCCTTTTCAGCCGACACCTCGTCTAACCGCTTCAATGCCATCCTCACGGGCGGCACCGTCCAAGGCGCCTTTTACGGAACCAATGCCGAGGCCGTGGGCGGGAGTTTTTACAGCCTGACCGGAGGGAAACAGTATATCGGCATCTTCGGCGGCAACAAATAAGAGCATGGCAAACAACGACGACACGATATAATGATCACTCCCCGCCTCAAATCGTTCTTCACCCTCTCTCCCTTCAAGGTCGGCTGTCTGGTTACCCTGGCAGCCGTCCTGCTGTTCGCTTCCTTTGGCCTCCAGAAACCGGATATTCTGAAAACCCTGGACAACCGGCTCACCGACACCATGTACCGCTGGAGGGGCACGGTCGCCCCCTCCCAACCCATCGTTATTGTCGATATCGATGAAAAAAGCCTGCGAACCATTGGCCAATGGCCCTGGCCGCGCAATACCGTGGCGCAAATGATTCAAAACCTCAACGCCGGCGGGGCAAAGATCATCGGCCTGGATATCGTCTTTGCCGAACCGGACCGCACTTCACCTAAAAACTTTGTTGATGAGTTGCACCAGCTTCTTCCGACGCAGATTCCGCTGGAAACACTGGCGGAGCTGAAATCCCGGGAAACGCTCGATCACGATCTTATTTTGGGCAAGGCACTGTCCGCAACCCCATCAATCTTGGGCTATGTCTTCCAAACCCAGGATGACGGCCTGAAAAACCAGACGGATATCCCTTTTCCTTCCGGCATTACCCGCCTGGTTCCCGACAACATTTCCTATGAGGATGTATCGCTTATTCGAGCGTACCGGGCCATCACCAACGTTGCCACAGTCGCCCAGAGCCAGAGCGAGGGGTTTTTCAATGTATTCCCCGACAATGCCGGCACAGTGCGTAGGGTTCCGCTTTTCATGATGATGGACAATGTCCCCTATCCGTCCCTGTCCCTTGAAATGGCACGTATCGGCATGGGACATCAGGGGGCGACCATCCATGTGTCCAGGCAGGGAAAAACCTTCCCCAAAGACATACTCGGAATCGAACTGGGCACAACCTTTATCCCCACCGATGAAAAAGGCCAGCTCACCGTCAATTTCAGGGGGCCGGGACAGACCTATCCCTACCTTTCCGCCATGGACATCCTGGCAGGAAAGAACCTCGAACAAGTAAAAGGGAAATATGTTCTTATCGGCACTTCCGCCGCGGGTCTTCTCGATCTGCGGGCCACGCCATTTTCCAACATCTATCCGGGGGTTGAGGTGCATGCCACCATCATCGACAACATCCTTACCGACGACCCATTCACCCATGACATCTTCACCGAAATCGGCATCACCTACGCCCTGCTTCTGGTCGGCGGCCTCGGTTTAAGCGCGCTGCTTGTTTATGCCTCCCCCCTGGCCGGCGGACTTGGCGGAGTGCTGCTTTTCCTGGCTACCGTGGCTGGAAATTATTTTTTCTTTTTCAGCCGAAACCAGCTGCTCGGCCTCTCTTATCCACTTCTAACCATCCTGGTGATTTTCCTCGTGGTCACCCTGTTCAACTACTTTTTCGAGGGCCAGAAAAAGCGTTTCATCAGCGCGGCCTTTGGCCATTATGTCTCCCCGGAGATTGTCCACCAGCTTCTGGAGCACCCGGAAAGACTCTCCCTGCGCGGAGAGCAGAAAAACCTCACCGTGCTTTTCAGCGATATAAAAGGGTTCACCTCCATCTCCGAAAAAATGACCTCCGAAGAGCTGGGTCGGTTTATGAACGAATACCTCACCGCCATGAGTCGGATCGTTCTGGAGAAAAAGGGAACCGTTGACAAATTCATCGGTGACGCTATCATGGCCATCTGGGGCGCGCCTCTCGACGATGATGACCACGCGGCCAACTGTGTCCGGGCGGCGTTCAGGATGATACAAAAACTCGAAGCATTGCGGGCGGACTGGCAGAAACGGGGACTGCCCGGAGTTGATATACGCATCGGCATCAACACCGGAGTCATGAGCGTGGGAAACTTCGGCAGCGATCAACGCTTTGATTACACGGTGATGGGAGACAACGTCAATCTGGCATCACGGCTCGAAGGCTCGAACAAAATCTACGGCACCGGCATCATCATCTCGGAATACACCAAGGCCGCGCTGGGAGAACGATTTTACTGCCGTGTTCTCGATCTGGTAAGGGTCAAGGGCAAAGATGTTCCGGTACGGATATACGAACCTCTCTGCGAGGGCGAACCGGAAATGGAGCTAAAAAAAGAAACAGAGGCGTTTGGCGAGGCCCTGCAACTGTATACAAACCGTGAATTTCAGGAAGCCGGGAAAATCATCCTCGCGCTCAAAGTAAACAGGCCACTGCCGCTTTACGATCTTTACCTCGACCGTATCGCTCACTTTGCGGCCAATCCGCCGCCGGATGACTGGGACGGGGCATTCACCTTTACCACTAAGTAACCGGTGAACTACAGCCCTTCGACAGGCTCAGGGCGAACGGAAATTTCTTAATATGTGATATTCCGCTCATGCTGAATGCTTCGACAAACTCAGCACGAACGAAGGTTGTCTTGATGAATGGATATTCCGCCCGTGCTGAGTGCTTTGACTGTCTCAGCACGGGCAGAATATCGATAGAATAGTAAAACACCGTTCGCCCTGAGCCTGTCGAAGGGTTGCTGTTACTAATCCATTAACAAAGAACTGGGTTCTCACCCTCATCCAGCTTCAGGAGACCACACCATGTCGGATTCCACATCCCATGACCTCATCATTATCGGCGGCGGCCCTGGCGGCTATACCGCAGGCATCTATGCCCAACGGGCCGCACTCAAAACGGTGCTCATTGAAAAAGGAATCCCCGGCGGACAGCTCAACAATACC
>JAHJTI010000342.1 GCA_018829945.1 Pseudomonadota bacterium
AATTCACGGGCCACGGTGGCGAGATGGGCGGCCATCTGACCGGTTTCGCTGACCACGGCCGCCGCCCGGTTGAGGAGGCTGGCCCATTCCGGATAAGGGGTCTCAATCACCAGCACCGCGCCTTTGGGGAAGCGTAACAGGTCAAGGCTTGAGCTCACCTTGAACGCGGGACCATAACCAACTCCCCGGCTGGCACATGCGCCGCCGATAAGGAGCGGCTCGGGCAGGTCGGCGGTCGGTGGTTTGTATTCGCTGGTCTTCGGCGATTCTTCCGAGAGGGAGCGGCCAAGGGGACGGCTTTGCAGGATATAGAGCAGGCCGGATTGGTCGATGGACCATTCGATGTCCTGGGGAGTGCCGAAATGTTCCTCAAGGCGCACCCCGATAGCGGCAAGCTCGGCAGCTTGGTCACCGGTGAGCGTCCGTCGGGAGACTGCGGCGGAGTCATTTTCCTCCACTCCGGACTGCCTGTGCAGGATGGGATGGGGCTGGGTCCGGCTGACCCGGAACTGGTCGGTGACCCCGCTGCCATCCACCACGGCCCTGGCAAGGCCCGGCGCCGCCTGGATAATAACAAACGGGCTGCGCGGATCATCCGGGGCTCGGGAATAGAGAACCCCGCTTACGGCGCCACTCACCATGCGTAAGCAGCCGACGCACATGTGCACGTCCAGGTTGCGATAGCCCCGCTGTTGCCGGTAAACAATGGCCTGACTTTTGTATTTGCCGGCCACGATCTCCTTATACGCCTGGCCGACAAATTCGCGGCTGACATTGAGCTGGGTGCGATACTGTCCGGCAAAGGAGACATTGCTGCTGTCCTCTCCCAGGGCGCTGGAGCGAAGGGCAACCAGCAGTTCCTCATCGGAGTCGGCGGCGAGCTGCCGATGATGGGCAAGGATCGCCTCTTCCAGCTCTGTGGGCAGGGGAGCATTGCTGATCAGGCTCTGGATTCCGGCGCTGACGGTGTAGAGCTCTTCCAGGTTGTCAAGATCCAGCCCTTTCAAGCGGCGATTGATCTCAACTTGCAGATCACTGGTTGCGATGAATTTTCTGGCCGCCGCCGCAGTAATCACAAAGCCATCCGGTGTTCTGAGGCCGACCCGGTTTTTCACCTCACCCAGATTGGCCATTTTTTCACCCACCTGATCGACCTTTGTTACGTCAATCTCTTTCATGGAGAGAATGACCTCGCCTTCCGTGCTGAGGGAGCGGATGGCGATGAGCTGTTCGAGTTCTCGGGTGATGGTTCTGAAAGGGTGGTCCAGCTCGACATATCTGCCATCGGCCAGTCTGGTCAGATGCTGGATCATTTTATAGATATTAACGGAAAGGGCGGTGCAGTTGCCACGGACAAAGGCCATGCCAAAGGAATGTCCGGCGGTGAGGGCCTGTTCCAGCTCGGCCATCAGCTCCAGAGCATTGTTGTTGGCGGTGAGCAGGGCGCGAAATTCTTTGTAATGGCCACGGAATGCGGCCTGCAATTCGGCAGGTTTCAGCCTGGGCTTGGTGCGGAAGAACGAGGTCAGTCGGTCAAAATAAAAGCTCATGTCATGGTCGCTTGTTCTTTGCTGGTGGCGCAAGTCCAGGCCGGATGGGCGCCAGGGAAAACATCGTTGTCTTTCAGCATAATGGAAGCAGACCCGTCGAGGGAATAAAAAAAGCAAAAAAAACCGCTTGTCCCGGACGGCGAACCTTCCGGGACAAGCGGATAATCAGCAGGGCGTGATTTTAATGTTCGAGCTTGAGTCCCCAGCCTTCAAACATGAAGAGGATGGCAAACCCGAACCACATGGTGTAGATAACGTAGCCTACCAAAGACAAGATCACCAGAGTGGCATTGTCCTTGATGCTTTGTGCTTCAATCCCGTAGTAATTGTAAGCAGGCTCAACGGTTTTGGTCCGCACCTGATAGAGGATTTTTGATTCCTGGAATTTCTCCTGTTTGGTCAGGCTCTTTTCCATCGATTTCAAGGTGTTGTACCAGTCAAACATCACCTGTTTTTCGTTGGTGCCATACTTGGCGCTGACAGTCTGGCCGTCATTGGCGAACATGGCGTCCGCGTCGGCAAGAACCTCATCGAGAATACCGCCGAGATCGCCGCTGACCGTGATCTCGTTTTCACCGGCCTGCACGCTGGCTCCGGCCTTCTGCATGATGGTGGTCATCCGTTCTGCAGAAAGATTCTCGTTGGTCTTGATCTTCAGGGTAATGGTGTTCCCCTTGAAGGCCTCGGCCTTTTCCCTGGTCACAGGAATATAGTACGAGGATTTTTTGGAAATGGAGTTGTACATGCTGTCCATATAATCCAGCATGTTCACCTTCCTGTCCTGGCCGGGGTAAAGCGGCGAGAGAAGAAGCGCGAAAACGATCCAGAAGGCGACCATCATCACCAAGCCGCCGCCGAATTCTTTTTTGTTGGCAATCATGCGTTTACCTCCTTGGTGGTGTGCGCGTTACCCTCTCCCTTGAGGGTTTTGATATTGGTGAAAAAGATGTAGAAAACCCAGAGAGCGAAGGCT
>JAHJTI010000234.1 GCA_018829945.1 Pseudomonadota bacterium
AAAATGAAGATTGATGATCTTGAAAAACTCAAGAGTGAAGGGGTTGAAAACCTTCCTTCTGAGGAGCGCCGCCGGTTCCTTCGGTTTGGCCTTGCGGTAACCGGTGTTTTTGTCGGAGGGTCGGTGCTTTCTTTGACTTCCGCGCGTAATGCCGAGAGTTCAATGGGGCCGGTGCCTGCTGAAGGCAAGTTCCCTTACAGCCCCCACTACACCATGGTCATGCGCCAGAACCGTTGTATCGACTGCGAGCGATGCATGGAGGCCTGTGTAAAGACTAACAATGTTCCCTCCTATGGCTACCGCACCACCATTCTCCAGCAGGAGCGGGCAATTGCCAGAGGCGCGAAAGAGCGCGTTTTCATGCCGGTGCTTTGCAACCATTGTAATCGGCCGCCTTGTGTTCGGGTCTGCCCCACCACTGCAACGTATAAGGACAAGAAAAACGGTATCGTCATGATGGATTACAAGCGCTGTATCGGCTGTAAGACCTGTATGGCCGCCTGTCCGTATAATGCCAGGTATTTCAAGGAAGAAAATCGGGCCGTTGACAAGTGCAATTTCTGCTTCGATACCCGTTTGTCCAAGGGCGAGACCACGACTGCCTGTTCGGCAGCATGTCCGGCCGGTGTTCGTATCTTTGGGGATCTTACCAATTACGACAGTGAAGCCTATCAACTGATTCATAAACCTGAAAAGGTTGTTTGGGTTCTTCGGCCTGAAACCGGCGCCATGCCGAACGTGTTTTACATGAATGATTAATCAAACAGCGAAGAGGGCCGTAATGAAACGCAATAATAAGAGCGTAAAGAATATGATGGGCTTGGCGGCTGTTGTCGGCATCCTTGTTTTTTCCAGCCTGTCTTTTGGCGAGGAAGCCTATGATGAGGACACTTATGGGCCGAAAGCACCCATTGTTTGGACAAAACCGGTGAAAGGGGTGGCTTTTTATCATAAAACCCACACCATGGATGCCGGTCTTTCCTGTGACAGTTGTCACGATGCTATTTTTGAAATGGCCGCAGGCACTGCCGAGCAGAATGCCGATTTCACAATGGCTTCGCTGTATAAGGGTAAATATTGTGGCGCCTGTCATGATGGTTCCATGGCTTTTGCTTCCAATACCCGCTGCGCAACCTGCCATATCGGGGTAAAGGGCTACAATAAATTGACCGGTGCCGCGCCTCAGGGTAAGGGATCAGGAAAGCATTGATATCTTTTTTGTGCAAGTTGCACCCGCCTGAGTAATATTAATCCGGCGGTCTGAGTTGCAATATGTTTGAATTTATAAAGCGGAAGGCCTTTACGGTGTAAGGGTTTTCCGCTTTATTTTTTTATCTTCTTCTTTGGGTGGTGCTGAGCCTGAAAACAAGTGCTGTTATTTCATCGCCATGTTGTTCAATATGGACTGTCCTGTATCTCGCATTGTCAAATAATAGGTGAGTTTTCACCTTCCGTCATGCCGCATCGATTCGATCTCATTGGATCTCTTTTTTTTTCAAGGGGATACGCCAGTTGAGATGTTCATGCCCCTCTGCATTTAGTTTCTGCAAGTTGAATAAATCCAGGTAGTTCCACGTTGAGAGCTTTTTGAAAAACTTATCCATGGGCCATGGGTGGATTACTCCGTCAGGGATAATTGTGGCTCATATTGCGCTTCCAAGTTTGTATCATCCTGATTTGCAAGTAAAAAAATCAAGGCATGTATTCCTGGTTTGTTTGTGGTTGTTGCATGAGTGAAGAATTAATAGCAGTGACTCGTCGTTTTATCTCGTTGAATATATGTTGAAATATTTTGATTTATTAGGGGATGTTGCAAGGAATCTGATCGGATCATTTTTAGCCCGATTTGTTACGGGTGATAGATCAAAATGCGTCCCTGGTGTTAAATAACTTGAAACAACATGTGTTCGAGAAATCTATGAAATTGATTATTGCAGAACTCTAACTCCCTGCTTCTCTAGGTAAAACAAGAAAATTAAAAGAAAGAGATGCGTGGCAACTTGGTATGGCACGCCCCTTGCTCATACACTAGGTAACATGGGCTGGATGCGCGGGAAAAGCCCATTGCGGAATAAGCGTATGCATAGAAAAGGAGGTGGCCGGGGAGAGTTTGGCAAATATTCTGGAGAGGAAAAGCTCCTC
>JAHJTI010000235.1 GCA_018829945.1 Pseudomonadota bacterium
AAAATATACAACCTGGCCCTTGGCTACGTAAAGCAGGAAGACGAAGCCAAGGATCTTGCCCAGGATATCTTTGTCACCGTGTTCCGTCAGATAGACAAGCTGAAAGATGAAACCAAGTTCGGGGCCTGGCTCTATCAACTTGCCATCAACCACTGTCGGAACCGCTACCAGAAACTGCGACGCCGGGGGTTTTTCAGCAACCAGTCCCTTGATGATCCGGAAACCGGCCTGAATTTAAGCTCGGGGGTTACCCCGGAAAAAGAGTATGAACGACAAAACACCTCGCGCCTTGTCCGGGAAGCCATTGCCTCCCTCGCGCCTGCGGAAAAAGAGGTCATTCTTCTCCGTGATCTCCAGGAATTGTCGTACGAAGAAATCAGTGAAATACTTGATCTGCCCATGGGAACGGTCAAGTCAAAGTTGAACCGGGCTCGTTTGGCCCTGAAAAACCGCCTAAAACATTATCTCTAAACGGTTCGCCTATGCAATGCACTGAAACCCACTCGCTGTTCACCGATTTCGCGGACAACACCCTTGCCCGCGTGGAACTGCATGCTCTAACCGACCATCTTCTCGGTTGCCGGGCCTGCGCCCTGGAATGGCGTGAATTCCAGCAGACCCTCAACCTCATGCGCAGTCTCGAAACACAAGACCCACCGCCCGATCTGCTGCCGGGCATCCATGCCAAGCTGGCCCAAAAAGGGGCTTTCTCCCGGGCCTGGGATTTTATCGAGTCCCTGAATTTTTCCCTGTCAATCCCAACTGCCGCCGCCATATTCACCATTGCCATGATTGCCGGATTTTTATTGAAAACCTCCCCCGTGGAGCAACCCAACATCTTCCAGACGCGCTCTGCCCGGACAGGAACATTGCACCAAGGCGAAATTATCGCGACCAAACGCCCCCCTGTCAACGCCGGCAACATGTTTGCCGTATCCCATAACGGCCCACCCCAGGACATGCGCCTGATGCCGCTTGCCCAGACAGCCCTGGCCACCCACTTGCCTCCGGATAACGATGCCCCCCGTCTCCTCTCTCCGGACATGCATGTGCTCATCGAAAATATCGACCGCGCTCACCAGGCCGCACTATTCCGGGAAATGCTGCATCGAGACTGGCATCTCCACCGCATAAACGCCGATCTTTTCCTTGTCCATCTCCCCCAGGCGGAACTGGAGGATTTTCATGCGCTGCTGAGCCGTCACCGTTTCGCCCTGATGCCTGCCGCAGCTGCGGAAACTCGGTTCGGCAGCGACAAGGAAGTATTGACCGCAGCGATCCGTTTTCAATAAAAACCTTTCTTCGATTTTTTCAGGAACTTTTGCACACCGGACCATGTCATATACAATATGATGCGCATCTTCCAAGCATCACTTCTTTCTCTCCTTCTTCCCCAGAAGGCCTCTTTCCAGGGACCGCAGAGCCACCCCGCTCTGCGGTCCTGCTTTTTTTAAGACAAGACACCACTACCATGCTTGACATCCTGAGAAAGAGATATACACAATAAAGAATACACGTAACAACGACTGATACCTCTGTGGCATGTGCAAGACAATCAGCACCGCACCGACACAACATTTTTTTGCATAGTCCAACACACCAAGGAGTACATAATGATTCCCCAATCAACAATCGCCCCTCGCCGTCGCCCATATCCTTTTCTCCTGGCCTTCCTGCTTGTAGGATTCTTTCTCTCCTCACTGCCTGGATTGAGCCGAGCGGCAGCTCCCCCGGAAACCTTTGCCGATCTGGCGGACAAACTCAGTCCCAACGTGGTCAATATCTATACAACCCAGATGGTCAAACCCTCCCGCTCCCCCCATGACATGTTCAACGACCAGGACATCCCTGAGCCCTTTCGCCGCTTTTTCGGCCTGCCCGCGCCCGGCGATCAGGAGATGCCTCAGCGGGAGCAGAAACGCACCAGCCTCGGGTCAGGGGTCATCATCTCCAAGGATGGCTATATCGTCACCAACAACCATGTTGTGGAAAACGCCGACACCATCAACGTGCGGCTGACCAACTTCGAGGAATATGATGCGAAGATCATAGGCCGCGATCCGAAAACAGATCTGGCCCTGCTCAAGATCACGCCAAAAAACGGACTGCCGGTTACAGCTTTCGGAGATTCTGAAAAATTACGGGTGGGCGACTGGGTCATGGCCATCGGCAACCCCTTCGGCTTCGAACAGACTGTCACTGCAGGAATTGTCAGCGGCAAGGGACGCTCTCTGGGCAGCGGTCCGTATGAAAATTTCATCCAGACGGACGCCTCCATCAATCCAGGAAATTCAGGGGGTCCGCTGTTCAACCTCAAAGGAGAAATGGTCGGAATCAATACCGCCATTTACAGCCGCAGCGGGGGCAACATCGGCATCGGTTTCGCCATCCCGGCAAACATGGCCAAAAACGTGGTCGACCAGCTCAAGGAACATGGCACGGTGGTGCGCGGCTGGCTCGGAGTGATGATTCAGCCCGTCACTCCGGAACTTGCCACCCAGTTCAAGCTTGAGCGGCCCATTGGGGCTCTGGTGGGCGAGGTCACGCCAGGCAGCCCGGCAGACAAGGCCGGAATCAAACCCGGCGACGTCATTGTTGAATTCAACGGCAAGGAAATAACCCAGATGAGCATGCTCCCCAACCTGGTGGCGGAAACCCCGGTGGGCAGCAAGGCGGAGGTCACTCTCTCCCGGAAAGGCGCGTTGAAGAAACTGCCAGTAATTATTGCCAAGCTCAACGAAGAACAGCTTGCCGCGGGCGAAAAGGCAGCGGAAAGCCTTAACAAGCGCCTGGGCCTGGAATTGCAGGATCTTACTCCGGAAATCGCCTCGGCTTTGGGTATCAACGACAAGCAAGGGGTGCTGATCACCGGGGTCGAACCCTATTCGCCCGCAGCCTATGCCGGACTGCGCAAGGGAGACCTGATCCTGGAGGTTAATCAGAAGCCTGTTCGCGATGTAAAATCCTTCCATAAAGAAATCATGGGCATAAAGGCAAAATCAACGGTCTCCTTTTTTATCAAACGGGATGGCCGCACCCGCTTTTTCGGGCTGAAACTCAAGTAATCAAGACGAGGAATACATATGAGAAATTTAGGTGATATCGGAAAACGTTTGGGTTGGCTGGTCACCCTGCTGAGCCTGCTCAGCTTGGCCAGCGGCTGCACATATAAGGACCGGGTCGCCCCGCTCAACCTGCCGGATGTCAACAATGGCGGTGTCGTGGTAGGAGGTGGGCTCAAAATTTCCGCCCTGGCGTTCAGCAGCGATGACGCAGCCAAGCAGGCCTTTGGCTTTGGCGCACGCAATGCCGGACTGCTGCCCATCCAACTCACCCTGCAAAACGACAGCCCGGACAAGGTGAGGCTCAACCCCGAGCAGACATTTCTCATAGACAACAACAACCGGGCCTGGCCGATTCTCTCCCTTGAAAAAACCTACCAGCGGACGTCAGGCCATGTCGATCTCGGGGAAACAGCCAAAGGTGCCGGCAAACCGGCCTTGCTTATGGGCGCAGCCGGAGCACTGGCCGGGCTGGCCGTAGGGGTCGTCACCGGCAAGAATGTCGGCGAAGCAATGGGAACCGGCGCCGTACTTGGTGCGGCGGGTGGCGCGATTATCGGGGGTGGTAAAAGCTATGTCGACAGCGGTGAAAAAATCAGGGACGACCTTGCCGCCAAAACCCTACGAAACGAAGCGATTTTACCGCACCAGATCGCCTACGGCGTTCTTTTCTTTCCGGGTATGCCGGGTGAGGAAGCCGACAGCGTGAAAGAACTGCGGCTCTCTGTGACCATTGGCAACACGCCGCAGGTTGTCATTCTCATTCCAGCGATCAAATAATATAGCGGACAGCCATCAGCTTCCGGCTGACAACCGAAGAGCGGCGGCGTCAGCCGCCGCGACTTCGGCAATGGCCGCCCGGACCTTGTCGATGTCCTTGCGTCCGGGCTCGAACTCCACCCCGGAATTAAGATCCACCGCAAAGAGACGCACCTGCCTGACCGCCTCACCCACATTGGCAGGGGTAAGACCGCCTGCCAGGATAACCGGCCGGGGAGGCGTCAATTTTTCAAGCAGATGCCAATCAAAGGTTTGCCCGGTGCCGCCGGCCATTTTCTCATGAAAGGTGTCAAACAAAAAACCGGAAACCATCCCGGCATAGGGTGCCAGATCCTCCGTGGTCATGGACTCCCTGACCCGGAAAGCCTTCATCACCCGACAGGCTATCTCCGAGCAGTAGGCAGGAGACTCTGCACCGTGCAACTGGACCATGGTCAAACCGCAGTACCGCACAATCTCATTCACCTCCACCGCATCCTGATCGACAAAAACTCCCACCGCATCTACGAATGGCGGCAGCTTGCCGACAATTTCCCGCGCGCGATCCGGATCTATATACCGGAGACTTTTTTTTACAAAGATCAGGCCGATCGCGTCCACCCCGGCAGCCACCACCGCGGCGACCTCCGCTATCTCCCGCATTCCGCATACCTTGATCCGCGTCCGACCGTTCATGCAGTTATTCCTTGCTGTCCACCACGTAACACCCGCAACGCCTCGGCCGGGTCCGCGGCCCGCATCAGGGTTTCCCCTACCAGCGCCGCCCTAACCCCATGTTCCGCGAGTTTTTTCATGTCCTGATGGTCGCGAATTCCTGATTCGCTTACCAGGGGAATCTCCAACGGGATCATCTTCTGCAAACGGAAGGTGGTGTTCAAATCCATGGAAAAATCACGCAAATCACGGTTGTTGACCCCAATCAAACGACTGCCTGCAGTCACGGCTTTTTCCACCTCCGCTTCATCATGCACCTCCACCAAGGCATCCATGCCCAATTCGGAGGCCAGAGCCAGATACTCCTGAATCTGAACGGTTTCAAGAATGGCGGCGATCAATAAAATGGCATCGGCCCCGTAAGCCCGCGCCTCGCGGATCTGCAACGGATCGAT
>JAHJTI010000236.1 GCA_018829945.1 Pseudomonadota bacterium
CGGGTGCAGCAGGTGGTGGATACGGTGACCACCCTGATGGGGGACCTGCCGCAGAGCAACGCCCAACCGCCGATCATCCCCAGGGAGCCTGCGCAGAAGGCAACCCGGCTCTTCGCCCTGACCGAGGATGTCAACCAGACCCAGATGGCCCTGGCTTTTCCAGGACCTGCCTTCAAGGGTCAGGATACTGCCGTTCTTGATGTGATGACCTCCATTCTCGCCAGCGGCGAAACCTCCCGCCTCTATACCCGGCTGCGCAACGACAAGGGACTGGTCTACCGTATCGACGGATCGGCCTTTACTCCCCGCGACCCGGGCCTGCTGGAATTCACCGCCACTCTGGACGCGGACAAGGTCACGCCCGCTCTCGAAGAAACGCTCGCCGAGATCTTTCGCATGAAGCATTCCAAGGTGAGCGACGAGGAGCTTGACCGGGCCAAACGCAACTTGGAAAGCGACTTTATTTTCAATCTGGAGCGGGCCGAAGGCCAGGCCAGGGTCCTGGGTTCCTTCGAGTTCCTGACCGGAGATCCCCGCGAGGACAAATATATTGAACGGGTTCGGGCGGTGAGCAAGGAGGATATCCAGCGTGTTGCCGCCTTCTACCTCAAGGGCGAGCATCTCACCGTCGGCACCATCGCCCCCCTGGGCACCGTTCTGGACCTGAATCAACAGCAACTGGCACGGGTTATCGCCAAGGCCGAGGCAACCGCCAAGCTGGGCCAGCCCGCCTCGCAGGTGGACGATTCCTTTCTCTCCGGAGTCCACCGCTTTGAGCTGAAAAACGGCATCCGGCTTCTGGTGCGGGAAAACCATGACGTGCCCACGGTTTCCGTCAGAGCTGTTCTGCCCGGCGGACTCCGCAGCGAGACCGCGGCCACCAACGGGGCCTTCGCCTTTATCAGCGAACTCCTGCCCAAGGGCACCCAAAAATTGAGCGCCGAGGAGCTGGCCAAGAAGGTGGCCAACATGGCCGGGTCTCTCGGCGGCTTCAACGGCAAGAACACCTTCGGGGTCAAGGGAGACTTTCTCTCCCGTTTCACCAACCAGGGATTGGCCCTGGTTCGCGACGTGCTCATCACTCCGGCCTTTTCAGCAACCGAGGCCGAAAAAATCCGGCCGGAACTGCTCTCCCATCTCAAGAATCAGGAAGACTCCCTGCCGAGCCTGGCTTTCAAGGAGTTCAACAAGCGGCTGTTCATGGGCCATCCCTATGGTCTCAACACCCAGGGCGACGAAGCCGTCATCCGCAATTTCACCGTGGCGGACCTGAAACGTTTGTACGAAGAGCACGCCAGGCCGGAAGCTCTGGTTCTAGCCGTGGCTGGCGATGTTGAGGCGGAAAAGGTCAGGGAGACGGTGGAAGAGCTTTTTGCTGCCTGGCCCGCCACCCCTCCCGAGAAATCACAGGTCACGGAAAGCGTTCTGCCTCCCGATGTTCCGGGCGGTCCGAACATTGTCAACATCCCCAGGGATAAGCAGCAGGTGCATATCATCATCGGCTTTGTGGGCACCACCCTGAGCAGTGAAGACCGCTACGGGCTCGAAGTGCTGGACACCGCCCTTTCCGGCCAGAGCGGACGGTTATTCACCGAGCTGCGCGACAAGCAAAGTTTGGCCTACAGCCTCTCCTCATTCTCCCTTCTCGGCCTGGACACCGGCTCCTTCGGCATTTATCTCGGCACCAGCCCGGACAAAAAAGACGAAGCGATCAAGGCTGTCTGGCAGCAGCTCTACCGGGTCATAGAAGAGCCGATCAGCGAGGAGGAACTGACCAAGGCCAAGAACGTCCTGATCAGCAATTACGAGCTTGGCTTGCAGACCCGCGGCAATCAGGCCATGGAAATGGCCTTGAATGAAACGTACGGATTGGGGCAAGATTTTGGTAATCGTTACGTCCACGCCCTTGAGCGGGTCGATGTCCAAACCGTGCGGGCCATGGCCCGCAAATATATCCGGCCCTCAAATTATGTGCAGATCACGGTGGGAGCCAACCCCCCTGTGGCGGTTCCGGAGGTTACGGTGCCCCAAGAGCCCAAAGAAGCAGTACAGCCCGAGACCGACCCCGCCCCTGCGGTTACTCCTTCAGAAAAAATCGGAGAATAAGATGCTCAAGACCATGATCGCCCCCTCCATCCTTTCCGCGGATTTCGCCCGGTTGGGAGAAGAAATAACCGCAGTGGCCAAGGCTGGCGCCGATGTGATCCATATCGATGTAATGGACGGCCATTTCGTGCCCAATATCACCATCGGCCCACTGGTGGTCAAGGCGGTGCGCCGGATCACCGATCTGCCGCTCGATGTCCATCTGATGATCGAAAACGCTGACGCCTATCTGGAAGACTTTGCCGATGCCGGAGCGGACTGGATCACGGTGCACGTGGAAACCGGCTATCACCTGCACCGGACCATCCACCGCATCAAGGAGCTGGGCAAGAAGGCGGGCGCGGTGCTCAACCCGGCCACCCCCCTGAGCAGCCTGGAAGAGATTCTTCCCGATCTTGACTTGGTCATGCTGATGACCGTAAATCCGGGCTTTGGCGGGCAGTCATTCATCGAAAGCTCCCTGGCCAAGATCAGACAGCTTAAAAAAATGATCGATGACCGCGGGCTGAAGGTGGGTATCGAAGTGGACGGCGGCGTAAGCCCGAAAACCATCGGCACCATTGCCGCGGCCGGGGCCAACATCTTTGTGGCCGGGTCTGCCGTGTTCGGCCAGGACGACTATGCCAAGGTTATCGCTGAATTAAAGGGTGGCTGCAAGTAACTATCCGGCAACCACCACATCTGCACCGTTGCCGTTAAAAAATTTCAGCCTGTTTTCCGCTATCTCTTTTCGTTACAATAATTACCGTTCGCGGTGAGCCTGTCGAACCGCAGTCCTCGTGTCACTACCGGCCTTCGACAGGGCTCTCCTGAGCTTGCCGAAGGGCTCAGGCCAAACGGATTCTTTCACATCTACTTTGTGTCACACGAGCCGCCACCTCTCTGCTCCTGCCAGAGGGCTTCCATGTCCTGCTGCTCAAAAAGATAGGTGGTATTGCAATAATGGCAACAGGTTTCCACGGGAAATGGCCCGCTTCGCAGCTCATCGAGATCTTTTTCCGGAAGAGTGAGAAGGCGGGCGGAGATATTTTCCCTTGAACAGGGGCATCCAAAACACACCGGTGCCTCTGTGAGCAGTTCCGGCTGAAAATCGGCGAACTCTTTCATAAGTAGGTCCCCCAAACCGCCGCCTTCGGCAAAAAACCGACCAAGGGAAGGAAACTCCGAGATCCGCTCCTCAAGCTCCGCCATGAGTTCGGGAGGTGCTCCCGGCATGGCCTGCAGCAACAACCCGCCTGCCCCCACCGGCAACCCTTCATTATTAAACTGAATGCTCAAGGCTATGGCAGTCGGGGTTTGCTCAGAGGTCTGGAAATAATTGCTGAGATCCAGGGCAAGGTTGCCGTGCTCCAGCATGATGGTTCCGGTAAACGGCTGGCTGGCGCCCTCCAGATGCGTGCTCACCGAGAGAAATCCCGCCCCGTAAAACCGCGTTAGGTCAAAAGAGTCCAGGGGCTTTTCCAGGGGTATCGGCGTCTGCCGCAAATAGCCGCGCACTTCACCCGCCCCGTTGCTCTCTGCCACCAGCCCCTTGATCGGACCGGAACACTCAATCCGCAAAGCAAGGCGATCTTTGTCCCCTTTCAGGCTCGTGGACAGCAGGACAGCGGCCAGGCAACCATGCCCCAGCACCAAGGTTTCCAGCAAACCAAGGTCGTGCCGGGTACGCATCTCGTTGACCAGATCGGTGCCGCGCACCAGCACCCCGCGCACACTCTTGTCGCCAAGCAAAAAACGGATCCGCCGGTCCGATGACTGTTTCATAACTCCCCCAGATACTGACCGAATTCCGTCCGGATTTCCTGAAAGGGCACGGCAAAGCCGATCCCCTGAGCGTCACGAAGAACCATGGTGTTGATGCCGATGAGTCCGCCCTGTTCGCTGATCAACGGACCACCGCTGTTTCCCGGATTGATCGGAGCGTCGGTCTGGATAAACTTCCTCCCTTTATGCTCGCGGTAGCCGGAGATGATCCCGCCGGTCACCGTATGCCTCAGTCCCGCCGGATTACCGATAGAATACACCTTCTGGCCCTGGCCAAGAAGCCGGTTGTCCGTCACCGGTGCGATAAAGGGCGCGTTGTAACAATCCACCGAGAGCAGAGCCAGATCGGCCCGGTCGCTCATCTTGAGGGATTGCACGGCAAACTCGCTGCCGTCGATGAGGATTACCTTGATATCGGAACTCCACGAAGAGTGCTCAATTCGCTGGAGCTGGCCCATAATCTCCTTGTGCACCGCGGTGTATTTATCCCGCGTCTCCTTGCGCCGCTGCAGTTCCTCTTCCACCTGGCGGCGTACTCCGGCGTCCCGGACTCCTCCAAGCTGGTTTTCCAGAACTGCGCTGTTCCTGCGGTCTCGCTCCAATTCGGCGGCAAGCTTGTCCGCCTTGCCCTTGAGTTCCTTCAATTGGGCGGAATCAAACTCCACCACATGCCGGTTCGTGACGATATAGCCATTGGGTGTGACAAAAAAGCCGGATCCGCTCCCCCAAGGGGTTTTGATAAAAACCGTGGCATTCCGGGCCTGCTCCAGCCCGTTGCCCACTGGAAAGGCTGCGGCAAGTTTTCCGGCAAGGCCATCAGCCCCTTGCGGCTGCATCGGCTCAGCATGTTGCGATGTCGGTCGTGGAGCGCTTTGCCTACCGGTCTCCTGTTCCGAGGAAAAAACAGATGCAGACTGCTCTGTTTCAGGGGCTGGCTTCTGCTGGGGAGCAAACGCATACCAACCAGCCAGTAACCCCACCATCAAGGCAACAACCCAACCTGCAAAGCCCGAAGTTTTTCGCGGTGCGGTAGCAGGCTCCATATCGACCTGGCCGGATAGAGGAGTGTTCTCCTCCTTTTTCCGGAGTCGGGCAAAAATTACCCCGCATCGTTCACACTCCCTCTCTCCTGCCTGCATATGACCGCATTTTGGACAGTTCAATCCTCCATACCTCCTCTGGTCAACCGTCGGGCAACAGAGTATTGCCCCGATAAGAATCTATACACCATTGGCCCGGGTCTCTACAAATTCTTGTCCATAAAAATGGCGCTTGCAAAATGCTTATGCTTCGACAGGCTCAGCATGAACGGAAGAAACTCTGATAATTTTTTCTGATTGCGCATGGGACCCATCTGCCGGCTGAAGTTTGATGGTGATCAGATAATAAAAAAAGCCCGCTTTCTACAAGCGGGCTTTTTTGTATACCGGGAAACGGAAAACTTATTCGGGGATGCCCCACAGGGCTGTTTGTCGCTTGGAAACCGGAGTAATGGCGACCTCTTTGCTTGTCCTCTGGCCACCGGCGTCTGTGGCGGTTACCCGGATGACGATATTTGGCTTATGCTCCTTTTCAAAGGAAGAGGGCACCACAAAAGAAACCTTCGAGCCGTCTCCCTGGGGTTTCGCCAGGTACACCGGCGTGCCGGATAGTTGCTCCCACCCGTAACGAACATCGCCGGGAGAATCATCCTTGGTAAACCCTGCGTCAAGCACCACGCTTTCCCCCACCTTGTACGAATCGGCCAGCGGTTTCAAAACCAGGACGGGTGGCTTGTCGTTGGGTATGACTGAAATGACCAGCTTTCGGCTCTTGGAATATACCCCGTCCGCCTTGAACCGGTATCGCACCTCTTCCTTGCCGCCAAAATACCTGTTCGGCTCATAACGATGCCTGCCGCGGTCAAGACGGTTCAGCGCGCCTCGCAGTGGCGGACCGCCGAGAACTTGCACCGATACCTTGGCGTCGAAAGGAGCCTCGTTGGCTGCAGCCCAGATATTTTTCCAGTTGATGGTGAGCGGTGCGGTGCTCAGAGTCTTGAGCCGGAAATTCTTTGCTCCTACCACCGGTCGTTCTTCCGGCTGGACGTCTTGCACCGCTTCAGCCACGACCGGCTGGACTTCCTCCGGACCCATGACCCCGACCTTTGCCGGAGCGCTGGCCAGCTGGCCATCGGAAACGCGGAATTCAAAGCTGTCTTCTCCCGGGAAATCTTTGTTGGGCAGATAAGTGATCTTGGGCAGATCGCCGGAAATTCTGCCGAACTTTGGAGGGGTCACAATTTCAAATTTCAGGGGATCGCCATTTTCGTCCGTACCGGCAAGCTCAATGGACAACGCTTCATTGGGCTTTGTCATGCGCCAGCGCGATTCGCTGGCCACCGGAGGCGCATTAGGCGGCGGAGCTGCAGGTTCGGCAACAACCGGCGGCATTCCTTCCACCCCGGCAACCGGCATCTCCTGAGCGGGCGGCACCACGGGGACCGGCATCTCGCCTTTCTTGTTTTTCATGAAGTAATATCCTCCGCCTCCGGCCAACAGGATGAGGCAGAACGCTGCAACAGCCATGTTTTTTTTCTTCCCGGCTTTCGTCGGTGGGGCAAAGGGGTGATCGGTGCCCGAAGCAGAGGGCTTTTCCCGGCTATTGTCCATTGTGGCCTCCGCTAGAAAATCCGGCACAGACTCGGCAGGAGAAGCGGTAGCAAAAATATCTTCTTCGCCCAACCCTCCCTGCGACGCTGTCCCACCAGAATTTGTTGCTTCATCTGGGATATCGGGCAGGTCGCCGAAATCAAATTCATCATCATCAAACCCGCCATCATCCGGCAACCCGAAATTATCTTCTCCAGAGGCCATTGCCCCTGATTTTCCGCCTTCGTTCTCAGCCACCTCGGCAAAAGTAATCGTTTCCGGCCCAGATGACTCCTCTCCGTCCATATTGGAAAAAAGCTGATCAACGTCATCCTTGCTGGGAGCACCAAGACCCTCCACCGCTGCTGATTCGCCGGAACTCTTCGCTTCTGCCGCGCCGGCGAAAAGACCATCGATATCGGACTGATCCAAATCAAAATCGTCATCCGCCGGTGGGGCAGCCGCTGCCGGCGCTTCCCCGCCTCCGCCACCAAGCAGGGAATCAATATCGGACTGATCCAACTCGGAAAACCCTTCGCCGCCTCCGCCACCGGCGGAAACAGGAGCACTTTCGGCACCACCTCCCAGAAGGGCGTCAATATCGGACTGATCCATCTCCCCTGCGTCATCATCGCTTGGGGGTGCTGCGCTGGGAGCCGCACCGCCGCCAAGCAGGGCGTCGATGTCGGACTGATCCACTTCTCCCGGAGTTTCCTCCGGTGCTGCGGGCGTTTCTTCCGCAAGATCGGTAAGCCAGTCGTCTATTTCAAGGCCTGATTTTTCTTCCGCCATACCCTCACCCGTGTCAGCAGCTCACATAGTCGCTTACTGCATATACACATAACTATGGAGCGCCCGATAAATGGGTTCCGACATCTCAACATTCACCACATAGGAGCGACGCTCGCCCCGGGTATTCGCCGCGATAATATGAATCCGCAGATACCCATCCACTTCCTGGAGAATTCCGGAAACCCGCTGTTCATTTTCACCTGGTGCTGCCGAACGCCACACAGCCAGCGACTCGTTGCTGATCACCGCGGCCATTTGCTCGGCCAAGGTGGCGCCAAGCAGGGAAACCCTTTGTCTGGTTGAAAATTCGCTGAGAACAATAAAGGGCTCAATTGCCACCGGCTCGGCCGCAAAAAAACCGTGCATCTGCTCCATTGCGTCACTGCCGACCATGGCCACCAATCCGGTGAGCGATGTGTAGTTTTTCTGCTGACTGATTACTCCATCGCCTGTCCCACCCCGACCATCCTCCTCTTTTTCCATGGCCCAGGACCCGGTTGCCCAGAAAACACAGAGCAGAACAAGCAGCACCGCCTGCGTCGGAATAACGATTCTTTTCACGGCTCCATATATCTTCATGCGCGGCGCTCCTCTTACCGGCCAATGCCCTTTACGGCAATTTTATAGGGCGGCACTGCCGGCTGGAACAAGCCGAGCAGTTCCCGGTTAAGCGGCATCGAATAACGCCAGGAAGTCTTGACCATCCCATCGTTGAGGCGGACCAGACGGCCTTGAATGATCAGGGTTTTGCGGGTATTGGAAAAGGTGGTCAC
>JAHJTI010000237.1 GCA_018829945.1 Pseudomonadota bacterium
ATCTTCTTGATGTCGCCAAAGGTCTCCACCACCAGCACCGAATGATGCGCCACCACGGCCCTGCCCGATTCGCTGATGATCACCGGGTGCTCAATCCCCTGGGAATCACAGACATCCATGATATTGTGGACAATGTCTCTGGCGTATTCGTTCAGGGAATAGTTGATGGACGAATGAAACGTGGTGCGGCTGCCGTCGTAATCCACGCCTAAGCCCCCGCCCACATCGATATATTCGAGAGCATGGCCGATCTGCCTGATCTTGGCATAAAACATGGCCCCTTCCCGCACCGCCTTCTTGATCGTGAGAATGTCGGGGATCTGGGAGCCGCTGTGGAAGTGAACGAGCTTGAGGCAATCGGGAAGGTCGGCTTCTTTAAGCAAATCGGAAACCTGAAGAATTTCCTGGGTGGACAACCCGAACTTGGCGTCCTCGCCGGTGGATTTCTCCCACTTGCCCTTGCCGCCGCTCATCAAGCGGACCCGAAGGCCGATCATCGGCTCCACCTTCAACTCCTTGGCATAGCGGATGATATTGGTGACTTCCTCGACCTTTTCCACCACCAGGATAATCTTCTTGCCCAGCTTGCGGCCCAAGAGCGCGGTCTTGATATATACGGAATCCTTGTAACCGTTGCAGATGATCAGGCTTTCCCTGTCTTCATGAAATGCCAGAGCCGCGTAGAGTTCCGGCTTGGAGCCGACCTCGAGGCCATGATGGAAGGGCTTACCCGCATCGATGATCTCTTCGACCACTTCCCGCAGCTGATTGACCTTGATGGGATACACACCGCGGTAGATGGATTTATACTCAAGCTCGACAATGGCGTCGTTGAAGGCCTTGTTGATTCGCTCCACCCGGTTGCGCAGCAGATCGTGAAACCGGATGAGCATGGGAAAATGCAACCCCTGCTCCACCGCCTCCCGGATCACGTCGACAATGGCAATGGAGCCGCCCTGTTCCTTAAGCGGAGAGACGATCACCTGCCCCTTGACGTTGATATCAAAATAGCGCAATCCCCAACGGGCAATACCATACAGCTCCCGGGCCCTGTCGATACTCCAGGGTTTGTCTTCCGTTGCCTGCTGCATCTGATATCCTCCTCGGAGATTAGGAACCGCTTCGTTGTTGCCGATCAAGACGTCCCAATTGTTTCATTTCCTGAACAACCTGTTGCTGAAATCAAGTGGGACAAAATACACAATTATTACAGAAACTCAACAGGTTTTTGCCTGATTATCCTCCGGGAGAAGCTCTGCTGTCCATCGGAAAAGAACAAAGGAGAAAGAACTCTGGTTGTTCATCACTAAAAACTGTTCTAGGATAGGAAAAACTATCAGTCAGAATAATTCCAGCCAGACAGCCCGTGATGCCGACCCGACACCCCGACAGAATACCCAGCCTAGTTTTTGCCAACGCCGCGAGCGAGATCACGGATTATCCCGAACTCGACATGGCGGGCCGCAGCGGCAGCCATTTTTCCCGGCCAGTGCTTGAAGATCTTATCCCCCTGCCCGAGGGCAGCGATGTCTTCGTGCTGCCGGGCCGCCTGCCGGTAGGCATCGACCCGGAAACCGGCGAGCCGCTTCTGGTGGCGGAGAATCCGCTTGACCCGGCGGCGGGAATCCAGGCGGTGGCGGCCTTCATGGCTCCGGCCCACACCGCCATCCATTGGGCCGGATTTGAAAAGCCCGGCAACGACCTGCCCCATTTGCCGCTTTTTGCTTATACCGCCGTGGGCTGGCTCAACGGCCGTTTCTGGGTCAGCGCTTTCCGCAGCGACCCGGACCGCCGTCAGGAGATGGACCGCTTCCAACCGGAAAAACTTGTGCGCCGCACCGAACAGTGGCTCAGGCAGCACGAGCAGAATCGGCTTATTCAGCACCTGGGCAAATGCTGCCTCACCTACCGCTGCCCGGCCGCAATCAACTACTTCCTGCGGAAATTCGAAGCGCCCCTGCCAACCTCGCCGGTGTGCAACGCCCAATGTATCGGCTGCATCTCGCTCCAGCCCTCGGGCTGCTGTCCCTCCACCCAGGACCGGATCAATTTTGTGCCAACGCCCAAAGAAATTGCCGAGATCGCAGTACCCCATCTCAAAGCGGTCAAGGGCGGAGTGGCAAGCTTTGGTCAGGGCTGCGAGGGCGAACCCCTGCTCCAGGCCGACACCATTGAAAAGGCGATCCTGCTGATCCGCAAACAGACCGATCTCGGCACCATCAACCTCAACAGCAACGCCTCCCTGCCTCAAGCCGTGGACCGTCTGGCCCATGCGGGTTTGGACAGCCTGCGGGTCAGCATGAACAGCGCCCAGACTATTTATCACCAGCGCTATTATCGGCCCAAGGGTTTCACGTTTGATTCGGTCAAGCAGTCGATCCGGATCATGAAGCAGCACGGCCGTTTTGTCTCGCTCAATTATTTCATCCTGCCCGGCTTCACCGATGACCCCGCAGAGTTTGCCGCCCTGTGTGAATTGATCGGTGAATACCACCCTGATTTTCTTCAGCTCAGAAACCTCAACATGGATCCGGACTGGTATTTTGAGTCCCTGGAATTTAAGGAAGGCGGGGAGCCCATGGGCATCCGCGCCTGGCTGCGTGAACTGAAAAAACGCTTTCCCCGATTGCGTTTCGGCTATTTCAACCCGCCCCTGCGCTGAATCCCCAGGAAATGTACGATGGCCGCGCAACAACTCGAAATTCTACCCCAACAGGTGCTTCGACAGGCTCAGCACGAGCGGAATACCAATTTATTAAGACAACATCCGTTCGTGCTGAGCCTGTCGAAGCACCTGTTTAAAGAAACCTCTGAGTTTTCACGGATCCTTCACAAATGATCGACGCCATCACAATTCTTTTTTTCCTCTTCTGGGGAAACCTGCTGCCTCCCCTGGCCAGCGTTGCCTTGGGCGACCGGTTGGCCCGCCCCGTGGACAACGGTTGCCTCTGGTTTGACAACAAGCCGCTGTTCGGCCCCCATAAAACCATCCGGGGGATCACAGCCAGCCTCATCGGCGGGACCTTGACTTTTCCCCTGCTTGGGGTTTCCTGGCAAACAGCGTTTTTTGCCGCAACCCTGCTCATGATCGGCGATCTGCTTTCCAGTTTCATCAAACGGCGGATGGGTCTTGCCAGCGGCGAATCCGTATTCGGGCTGGACCAGATTTTCGAGGCATTGCTACCAGCCCTGTACCTGGGCAGCCGGATGCAGGCACCTCTCTGGGCAGCGCCTCTGGCCCTTGTTATCTTCGTGCCGGTGGCCCATGCCGGAGCGTGGTTCTGGAAATATATCCTCTTCAAGCCTCC
>JAHJTI010000238.1 GCA_018829945.1 Pseudomonadota bacterium
AAACGTAACTGTTCAGCAGTGCCGCAGATGCGCGAAAGAGGTCTGCTAAGTGTGCTCTTGCACACGAGCAGGCCGATGACAAAGCAGATGCGGTGCTTCTGAACGGTTACTCTTGAAGGAGATTGTCCATGGCTAAGAGAATCGTCGTTGATCCCATCACCAGAATTGAAGGGCATCTCCGGATTGATTGCGAGATTGACAATGGCCGGGTGACCAAGGCCTGGTCTTCCGGCCAGATGTGGCGTGGGATCGAGCTGATCCTCCAGGGGCGCGACCCGCGTGATGCCTGGGTTTTTACTCAGCGGATCTGCGGGGTTTGTACCACGGTTCATGCCATTGCCTCGGTGCGGGCCGTGGAAAATGCCCTGAACCTGGAAGTGCCGCTCAATGCGCAGTACATCAGGAATATGATCATCGGCGCCCACGGGATTTTTGACCACATCGTCCATTTTTATCATCTCTCCGCCCTGGACTGGGTGGATATCGTTTCCGCCCTCAAAGGCAGCCCCAAGGCGGCTTCGGCTCTTGGTCAGCAGCTTTCCCCCTGGCATCGCAACAGCGAGCAGGAAATCAAGGCGGTGCAGGAGAAACTCAAAGGATTTGTCGGCAGCGGCCAGCTTGGAGTTTTTGCCAGCGGCTACTGGGGACATCCGGCCATGAAGCTCTCCCCGGAGGTCAATCTTCTTGCCGCCACCCATTATTTCCAGGCCCTGGAATATCAACGAAAAATCAACAAGGTGGTGGCCATACTCGGCAGCAAGACCCCGCATATCCAGAATCTGGCCGTGGGCGGGGTTGCCAATCCTATCAACCCGGACAGTCAGTCCACCCTGACCATTGAGCGGCTCTATCATATTAAGACCCTCATTGATGAGATCGGGGCGTTTGTCAAGGATGTCTACATGGTCGATGTTGCGGCCGTGGGCGCTTTTTATGCGGACTGGACCAAGTACGGGGCCGGGGTGACCAATTATCTCGCGGTGCCGGACATGCCGCTGGACACAAAGGGAACCGCTTTCGAGCTGCCCGGCGGGTACATTGCCGATGGAAAAGTGGGTTCGTTCAAGCCGATTACCGGATTCAACGATGATTTCTTCAAGCAGGGAGTTAAAGAGGGTATCAAGCATTCCTGGTACAAGGGCGACTGGGATCGTCATCCATGGGAAGAAGAGACCGTGCCCCAGCACACCGATTTCCAGGACAACGGCAAATATTCCTGGGTCAAGTCCCCGACTTTCAACGGCAAGCCTGCCCAGGTTGGACCGCTGGCCAACGTATTGTGCATGTACGCGGCAGGCCATGCGCCGACCAAAAAATATACCGAAGGGTTACTGGGTACGGTGAGCAAGCTGGCCGGGGCCACGGTCGGGATCGACGCCCTGCATTCCACCATCGGCCGTCATGCGGCCCGAGCAGTTCGGTGTGCCGTGTTGCACGATTCTCTGCTTGGCCAATGGCAGTCCCTGATGGACAACATCGGCAGAGGGGATTACACAACCTTCAACGCGCCGGTGTTCCCGAAAGGCGAACAGCGCGGGGTCGGTTTTCATGAGGCGCCGCGCGGGGTATTGTCCCACTGGGTTGTGATCCAGGACGGCAAGATCAAGAACTATCAATGCGTGGTTCCATCCACCTGGAACGCAGGCCCAAGAAACAACAATGACGTGCCGGGCCCCTATGAGGCCTCGCTGGTCAACACTCCGATAGCTGATCCGGAAAAACCCCTCGAGGTGTTGCGGACGGTTCATTCCTTTGATCCGTGCCTCGCCTGTGCCATCCATCTTCTGGACCCGGAGAGCCGGGAAATCGTTTCGGTCAGAACCGTGGTCTGACGCTGATATAAAATATCTATTGGAAGCAGGCCGCCCCGTTTATCGGGACGGCCTGTTTTTTAAGGAGGAGTATGTCTTGTAATATTTTAGTGCTTGGGGTGGGGAACGTGTTGCTTGCCGATGAAGGGGCGGGGGTCAGGGCGGTGGAGCAGCTTCAGCGGAGCTACGTTTTTCCTCCCCAGGTGGAGTTGATCGATGGCGGCACCATGGGGCTTGACCTGCTGGGCTATCTTGACGACAAAAGTCATCTGTTTATAGTGGATGCAATAATCTCAACGAAACCTCCCGGCTCCTTGGTTGTTGAGAAATTGCTCGATCCTCCCGCCTATTTCAGGCAAAAGATTTCTCCTCACCAGATCGGACTGTGCGAGCTTCTGGCCGTTGCTGCCATGCAGGACTGCCTGCCGCCTGACATCACGCTTTTCGGCATTGTCCCCCTTGATCTGTCCACCGGTATCGAGATGTCTCCGGAAGCTAATGCGGCGGTGTCGGATGCGGTTTTGGCCGTGGTCAAAGAGCTTGGTCTGCTTGGGATCGAGGTGGGTGCACCGCGATGTTGATCTGTTCTCCATGGGCGCTAACTGATTCCTGTCCTGCATCGTTTCTTGAAAAAACTTGATCCTGACAGCTAAATAGTATTGTATGGATTGAATATCCCTGCATTCGGATCCGCTGAGGTCAGCGCGGGAATGGGATGCTGTGCGGCCCAGGGACTTGGGCGTTTCTGTTTTTTCAAGGGGACAAGGATGTCGAAGATCGCGGTTTTTGTGGCGGATGATCACTCCATCGTCAGGGAAGGGTTGCGGCAGATGCTTGCCAGAAGCAGCGACCTTGAGATGGTCGGCGAGGCATCGGACGGCGAAGCCGCGGTCAAGGAGATCCGAAGGCTGCAGCCGGATGTGGCGATCCTTGATATCGCCATGCCCATGGTCAGCGGCCTTGAGTGCATCCCGCTTGTTAAAAACGATTCCCCCGGCACGGCAATCGTGATCCTCTCAATGTTTGTCCGCGAGCTGTATGTGCATCAAGCCCTCTCCGCAGGAGCCCTTGGTTATGTATTGAAAACCGCGCCCTGGACCGAGGTTCTTGAGGCGGTGCAGATGGTTGTGCAGGGTAAGTATTTTCTGAGCAGGGAGATTAATTCCGATCTTATCCGCGGTTACCTCAACAATGACGATCGCAAATCCGCCGAATCGAGCAGGTACGACCTGTTGTCCGACCGGGAGCAACAGATATTCCGGCTGGTCATCGAAGGTAATTCCACCAAGTGCATCGCGGAACTCTTGTGTCTCAGTCCAAAAACCGTGGAGAAACATCGCTCCAACATCAGTAAAAAGCTCGGAATGAGCGAGCCGTTGGCCATGCTGAAGTTCGCCATGAAGATCGGCGTTGCCGATCCGTCCATCTGGCCTGATTCGTAGAAGGAGCAGAGGAATCTGTTCCAGAATGGTTTTGGG
>JAHJTI010000239.1 GCA_018829945.1 Pseudomonadota bacterium
GGTGGTGAGCCATGCTTGAACGTATCAATCTTGTCCCCCAGCTGCCCCTTGCCGAGAGGATCAAAAAAACATCTCTGCCCGCAATCGGACTCCTTTTGGCCCTTATTCTGATTTTCCTCGCCGCAAGCGATCGGATTCTCAAAACCAGGATCACCTCTTTGAGCCGGGATATTGCCGAAGCCCAGCAACGTGCCGGGACAATAGCTGGAACCCAGGCAAGGATCGCGATGCTAACCGGCAGCATCAAACAACAAAAAGAGGAAAAAGAGCGGTTAAGCGGGCAGGCGGGAAAACTCACCTCCATCCAGGAGCGAAAAAAACATTTTTCCGGAATCCTGGCCGCCATTGCCTCGACCATGCCCTCTTCAGTGCGCTGCGAAAAGGTCACTTTCCAGAAAGATACCGGCCAGATAAGCGGCACTGCCGTCCAGTATCGGGAACTGCCCGCCTTTGTCAAGACGCTGGGCAATGATCCCCTCTTTGCCAACGTGATGCTCCGCGACCTAGACCGCAGCCCCGACGCGAAAAAAGCGGACTTCACCTTTACCATCACCTTTCAACTGAAACGGGAGACAGACCCATCGTGAACTCCCAACAACTCATCATCATCGGGAATAAATTGAAGGAATGGTTTTTCCTGCTGAAAAGCGATCCCGAGGCTTTTGCCGAACTGAGGAAGCTGTGCCTCGGGATTCTCGCCTGCTTCGCGATTCTGTATGGCGGCTCAGCCCTGCTCCTGGACCCTCAGCAAAAAATGCTCGCCCAGAAGCTCGCCCAGAAAATCGAGATAGAGAGCACGGCGCCGGCCCAGTTGGGCAGCGCTCTTGATGCGCAGGTTTCCCAGCTTGAAATCGAGCAAAAAAACCTGCGGGAACAGACAGAGTCCCTGGCGCTGCAGATCAGGCTCATTGAAGAGCAATGGCAATCGCTGACAGACCGCGAACAGTTCTCAAAGACCCTGTTCACCCTGCATGCCAACGCGCCTATCAACATGGAAAACCATCTCCGCCAGATGAGCCATCTGGAAGACCGCTCCGTAAACGGCTTCACCCTGAACACCGTGAACCTGTCAGGGGAAGTCGCCTTTCCGGTGCTTTACAAATATCTGCAGTATATTGAAGGAAAACCGGAGATAGGCATTATCGAGGATCTTTCCGTGACACGCCAGACTGATGCCGGCTACGACCAGCAGGCCAAGGTGAAGTTCAGCATGGTTGTCGGCAGAACAACCTTGGACAAGCCATGATGAAGAAAGGACGCATCATAACGCTCGCCGCGTCGCCGCTTGCCGCCGGGGGGTTGCTTCTCGCAACCCTGTTCCTCGGTTACGCCCTGCCGCTTCACGCCGGAGAACCGCAGGTTCTTACGGTGCGGACTGAAAAAATCGAACCGGCTTCAGGCCCGAAGGCAACCAGCCCGCCCCTGGCCAGAGACCCCTTCAACTGGAGCCGTGAGCAGATCAGCTTTTTCAAAAGCCAGGAGCCACGGGAAAAAAGCAATTCCATTGGCGGATTGACCCTCTCTGGTATAATCTGGGACAAGAGCAACCCCCAGGCCGTTATCAACGATCATCTGGTCACCAAGGGGGAAACTGTCAACGATGCTGTTATCCGGCAGATCCTCAAGGATCTTGTCGTTTTCGAACAAAACGGCGTCTCCCATGAATTGTGGCTGGAGTCCTCGCCCAGGCCCCTGCCCATGAAGGATAAAAAACAGTGATGCGAATCTCTTCCCTGCACGCAATATTCTTTTCGGTTGTGCTTGTTCTGGCCCAGGGGATGTGGACGTCCTCCAGCCTGACCGCCGCCCAGGTCGCACCGGAAAACGAGGCTCCCCTGCTGGATGTCCTGAAAAACTATCCCGCCTCCCTGCGCACGGAAAACCTGCAGGTTTCCCTGCTATTGCGGGGCATGGGCCGTCAGGCCGGAATAAACATCCTGGTGGCGGACAATATAACCGACACCATCAACCTCGACGTGGAAAAACTGAACCTCTACGAGGCGTTCCAGGTGATCATGGATGCAAAGCAGTTGCACTACTACCAGAAAAACAATGTTATTTTCGTGGAGAAAAAGGCGGATTTTCAAGGGCAGCAGCGGGACCTTGCCAGCGAACGGCTCTGCACCAAATTCGGCAATGCCACTGCCTATGTTGACCAACTGAAACCCCTCCTGGGCCAGAATGGCTCGATCACCGTGACCAATCGCGGCAACTGCCTTGTCATCCAGGACCAGGCCGGGAACATGCCCAGGTTGCGGGACATGCTCAGCGAACTCGACCAGCCCATTCCCCAGGTTCACATCGAGGCCCGCATCGTCTCCATTTCCAACGAGGCAAAAAGACAACTGGGTATCATCTGGGGCTACAACAACTACCGTGACGCCGCCGCCCTTGCCGACAAGATCAACCCGATCACCACCAGCGCCGTCCTTCCCGCCCTTGAGCCGACCACCAGCCTGGCTTTCGGCTTTATCCGCCAGAACATCAACCTCAACCTGGAACTCCAGGCCATGCAGACCGACAGCCTGCTGGAAATTCTCTCCTCGCCCAGCGTGCTTGTCCTTGACGGCAAAGAAGCTGAAATCAAACAGGGCAAGGAGGTCCCCTATGTGACCTCGACCACCACCACGGTCAACACCTCCTTCCGTGAGGCAAACCTCGGCCTCAAGGTCAAGCCCACAGTGCTGCAGGATGGCTACGTTATCCTCGACGTCGAGGTCACCAACGACAGCGTTGACCAGACAACCTCCGGCGCAAGCGGGCTCCTCATCAACAAGCAGGCGATCACCACCAACCTTTTTCTGGAAGACAAGGTCACCGTGGTCATTGGCGGCATTGTCCAGCAGAACAAAAGCAATCAAAACAGCAAGGTTCCTGGATTGGGCGATATCCCGCTGCTTGGCTACCTTTTCAAGAATTCAAACAAACGCAACGAACAGACCGAACTCATGGTCTTTATCACCCCCCGCATTGTCAATATGACCCCAAAACAAAACGACGTGGCCGCGGCCAAGGATCAGGGTTCTCCCCCGGTGCCTGTTGTCAGCCGCAAAGAGGAAACACTCCCTGCCGAGGGTCCGGCAAAAACGACCAACGGTAACACGACTTCAACGCAATGAATCATCTTGAGTTTTTCGGACTACAGGAAGATCCTTTCCGCATGACGCCGGACAGGAATTATTACTTCCCCACCAAGGGGCACGCAGCCCTGCGGGAGGTTATCCAATACGGCCTGGAGGGAGACGAGGGATTCATCATCGTCACCGGCGAAATCGGCACCGGCAAAACCCTCATGCTCCGCATGATGATGGACGACCTGCCCGACAGGTTTGAAACCGCCCTGATCCTTTCGCCCCATCTTTCCCGCCTTGAGCTGCTCCAGTCCATTCTTCAGGATATCGGCCTTTCCGGCCCGGCAGACCACACTGCCAGCCTCGACTCGCTTCTGCGCATCTTAAACGATCATCTCTATGCATTGGCGCAGCAGGGAAAAAAGCTGCTCATCGTCATTGACGAAGCGCAGAATCTTCCCGATGAGAGCCTGGAACAGTTGCGCCTGCTCTCCAATTTTGAGACCGACACCCAGAAGCTCCTGCAGATCGTTTTGTTTGGGCAACCCGAGCTGCGCGACAAGCTGTCCCAGTCCAACATGCGTCAGCTTGTCCAGCGGGTCAGCATCATGGAAACTCTTTCTCCCCTTTCAAAGCAGGAAATGGTCCGTTATATTCTCCACCGCTTCAAAAAAAGCGGTGTCTATAAAATGCCGCGCTCCTTTGCCACCACCGATATCCTCTGGCGTACCACCAAGGGCTATCCCCGCTTGATCAACAAGATCATGAGCAGAGCGCTTTTGGTGGCGTATGCTGAAAAAGAAACCCGCATAACCCGTAAGATTGTCCGGGAGGCAGTGGCTTCCTTTAATAGCCCGAATCAGAAGAAATTTTTTCCCGCCACTTTTCTTCGCTGGGGTACAGGCGTTGTCTTCCTCCTGCTCCTGGTCTGGGGTATCACCTTCCCCCCGGCCTGGATTACAAACAACATCTCCTTTAGCAGACCTGTCCGACCGCCATGGGTTGATCAGTCAGCGGCCTGGGTGACACGTTTGGCCGAGGATACCAGGCAGACAACAGCGACTTTGCATGAGCAGGGGGTTACCTGGATCAACAGCGTGGTGCTCGGCAACAGCCAAACTGCCGATCAACCGGAACAGATGCTGCAAACACTACCCCTGGCAACTCCGCTTCCTCCGGCACCTCCTGTTATCGAGAGTGAAGGGGTTGATGCCCCCCAGGCTGAAAAACCTGCGGGAGAGAACACGAACCCCCTGAGAGCCCCTTCCCCTTTCGGGACAGGGCCTGGCTGAGACAGGAGAAAACGAAGTACGGAATGCACCACTTACAATCCGTCACCCCGGTGAAAACCGGGGTCCAGGACCTTTTCGGAGTCTCGCACGCTCGCTTACCTCCGGCTTTCGCCGGAAAGACGTTAATGCTGCCGAGGCAATGCTTACCAAATAGCCATTGCGCAAGAGACTCATAATGAACAACCATCAACCGTGGCACAACTGATGACGACACCACCGAAACGAAGAAAATTTGGCGACATTCTCGTGGAAGGCGGGCTGATCACGGCAACCCAATTGCAACAGGCATTGGCCTACGGCAATGACCGCGATCTGAAACTTGGCGAGGCCCTGCGCGAACTCGGCTTTGTTAACGATGCCGCCGTTGCCAACACCATTGCCCGGCAGCTTAAAATCCCCTTCATCGATTTCAGCCGGATTGTGGTGGACCCCGAAGTGGCCCAGATTATCCCGGAGGCCGTTTCCAGAAAGTACAAGGTAATCGCTTTGGGCAAACGCCCGGGCGAAGTTTTGGTCGCCTTTGCCGACCCGCTCAACATCTTTGCCGTGGACGAAGTTGGCCGCTATATTTCCGACAAAACCGTGGTCTGCGTGGGGATCGAATCGGAAATCGTCGGCGCCATGGACCGCCTCTATGCCTCGGCAAACAAAGCCGAACAGCATTTTGATGACACCGGGGAAGAATCCGCCACGGTCAGCGCCATCAATGACATCCTGCTCAAGGCAGTGCGGCAACGGGCCAGCGACATTCACATCGAACCGGATCACGAGCGGGTAAGAGTCCGCACCAGGGTAGACGGCATCCTCCGCGAAGGAGCCACCTTCCCGCTGGACATGCACCCCAACCTCATCTCCCGCATCAAGATCATGTCCCATCTTGATATCGGCGAGCGCCGCAAGCCCCAGGACGGCCGGTTTGAAATGCCCATCTCCGGCAAGGAATTTGACGTGCGGGTCTCCATCCTGCCTTTGAGCGCCGGGGAAAAAGTGGTAATGCGCATGCTCGACAAAGGCACGGTGCGCTTTAACCTGCAGGAACTTGGTTTTGAGCCGTATCAGCGCGCTCTGTTCATCGAGCATCTTTCCAAACCCCACGAGATCATCCTGGTCACCGGCCCCACCGGCAGCGGTAAAACCACGACCCTTTACGGGGCACTCAATTATCTCAACTCGGTGGACAAGAACATCGTCACCGTCGAAGATCCGGTGGAGTACGAACTGGCCGGGATCAACCAGGTGCAGGTTAATATCCGGGCCGACCTCACCTTTGCCAACTCCCTGCGCTCCATCCTCCGCCAGGACCCTGACATCATCATGATCGGCGAAATCCGGGACGCGGAAACAGCCGAGATCGCCATCCAGTCTGCCCTTACCGGCCATCTTGTGCTTTCCACCCTGCATACCAACGATGCGGCCGGCGCGATCACCCGGCTCGTCGACATGGGCATCCCGCCCTTTCTCATCGCCTCGGCCGTGGGATTGGTGGTGGCCCAGCGCCTTTTGCGTCTGCTCTGCCCTAACTGCAAGGAAGTCTTCACCCCGCCGGTGGAACTCCAGGAAGCCCTGGGACTCACTTACGATCCAGCACGGCGCTTTTACAAGCCGGTGGGCTGCAAGCAATGTGAAGGCTCGGGCTACAAGGGGCGTATCGCCATTTACGAAACCATGGTCATTTCCACGGCCATTGAGGATCTCATTCTCAAGAAAGCGTCCAGCCATGAAATCTTCCGCCAGGCCCAGAAGGAAGATCTCACCTCCCTGCGCCAATCGAGCATTGCCAAGGTCGTCAGCGGCCAGACCTCGGTGGACGAGGCATTCCGCGTCACCATGGAGCTGAAGGAGTAGCCCGTGCCGATCTTTCGTTACGAGGCCATCAATTCCGCCGGTCGGGTTGTTTCCGGCACCCACCCTGCGGAAATCATGCAGGAGGTGGAGAACTGGCTGCAGAAAGGCGGTTTGAGCCCGGTAAACATCCAGGTTCTCTCCGAGCAGCAATCCGCAGGGATACGATCAACCGACTTGGCCGCGCCAAGCCCGACGCTCAGCGAACGGCTCTTCGGCATCACCCTGGAAGACAAAATTCTTTTCTGCCGGCAACTGGCGACCCTCTTGGCCGCAGGGGTCAGCATCATCGAGGCCTTCGCCATCCTGACCCTCCAGGTGTCCAATCCCATCCTGCGGGACATCATCCTCTCCATGACCGCCGAGGTGGAAAGCGGCGCCAGCTTGAGCGATGCCGTGAGCCGACAGCCCAAGGCCTTTAACGTGCTTTTTTTCAACATAGTCAAGGTGGGCGAAGAAACCGGCTCGCTGGACAAGGCCTTTGCCTATCTGGCCTCGCTGTATGAAAACGAAAAGGCTATCAAGGAACGGATCAAATCCGCCACCCGATACCCGAAAATCGTACTCTTCGCCCTCACCGGGGCCATCTTTTTCCTCATGGCCTTTGTGGTGCCGAAATTCGCCAAGCTCTTTTCAGCGGCCAAGGTCCAACTACCCCTTGCCACCCGGATTCTCATGGGAGCAAGCACCTTTATTGCCGACAACACCCTGGGGATCATCGGGGCAGCGCTGGTGCTCTTCATCGCCTATCGCCTGGCCCTGGGCTCCCGCGAATTCGTGCTCTTCCGCGACCGCTTGCTCCTCCGGGTGCCGGTCTTCGGGCCCCTGGCCACCAAGATATACATGGCCCGTTTCTGCCGGGTTTTTTCGGTGCTCACCAGCAGCGGGATCAACATCATCAAAACCCTGCAGCTCTCGGCCAATGCCTTGGAAAACCTGGTGCTCTTCCGGATGGTCGAGGAGATCACCGCTGAGGTTGAGGAAGGCGTTAACCTGCACGAGGCCATGGCCAAACACCACGCCATCCCGCCCATGGTTCCGCAGATGATCGCGGTGGGCGAGCAGTCGGGCAAGCTCGATGAAATGATGGAAAAGGTTGCTGATTATTACGATCTGGAAAGCGACTACACCATCAAAAACCTTTCCACCCTGATCGAGCCCATGCTCCTGCTGGTGCTGGGCACCATCGTCGGCCTCATCGCCCTGGCCATTTTCACCCCCATGTGGGACATGCTCCAGGTGGTCAGAGGAGGGAACTGAACCGGAAAAATACAGGCAGAGCAAGACGCAACTCACTAAAAAAACATGGAAATCCGGCAAAAAATGATTTGACTGGACAATATCAAACCGAGTAAGGAAAACACAGTAACCACAACCATTCACAAGGAGAACGGTATGAAGAAGAATCTGGCGGGAAATGAAAAAGGTTTTACTCTGATCGAGTTGATTGTGATCATAGTTATTTTGGGCATTCTGGCTGCGGTTGCGATTCCTAAGTATCAGGATTTGACTGCAGAAGCGAGAACAGCTGCTTCCGAAGGTTTGCTCGGGGCGGCCAGGGGAGCTGCTGTTATGAAATTTGCAAAAAATCTTGCAAGCGGCAACACATTAACAGCAAATCAAATTTCAGCTGATGCCACTGGCGCTGGGACACTGATAGGCCTGATCGACTCAGATTATTCTTTGGCCGTATCAGGTGGGACCTTTACCACAGACATCAATGGAACAACCTATACCTACACAATTAGCCCAGGAGAAACCAGCACCAGCCCCGCTAGCATTGTTAAATCGCCCTGATCTTTATGTTACAGTTTTGCATAAGAAAGAAGGCGGCTTTTTGCCGCCTTCTTTCTTATGCCTGTTAGCCAACAGACTTCATGCACATTTTCAAAAAAATACTATTTCCCCTACTGCTATTCACAACCTTCACCGCACCACTCGTCTTTTATCCAGGCATCAGTGATTTCACCAACCTTCCCCAACGAATCGTGATTGAGACCGGTTGCCTTCTTCTCGCCCTTTCTTGGCTGGCGACTCAGGCAATCGGCAACGAATCCAAAACCCCAAAACTCCCTGTTTTTACTTGGGTGCTGCTTGCCTTTCTCTGCTGGTCGTTGTTCACTGTTCCCTTTACGTTTAATACCTACGAGGGTTGGGAAATCGGCCGCCAATGGTTAACGGCTTTCCTGTTTTTTTTCCTGATTTCACAGATCGCAGTATCCTCAGACCAGCGCCGCCAGACGCTATCCGTCATGTTTGGCGCCGCCTTCCTGGTTGCCATCCTGGGCATCTGCCAGCATCTATTCGGCTTCTCCTTTATCCCGCAGCTTGCCCCGCCAGCCGCGAACTATGCCAACAAAAACATGGCGGTCCACTTCATTGTCCTGCTTTTTCCGGTTGGCGGCTTCCTTTTTCTGACCGCTCAAAGAAACCTTACCGCCTGGCTCACGGCGCTCATGCTCAGCCTGATTACCGTCTATCTCCTTTACACCCAGACCCGGGCCGGGTGGCTCGCCGTCACCATCCAGTGCCTGCTCTTTGCCGTCCTGTGCAAGACAACCCAACTCACCCTTACTCCCCTCTGGTCCAGGCAAAAAAAATGGGCCTTGGTTACGGGAGGGATTATTGTCCTGACCATGATGAACATCGGCCCTGCCGGCTTCACCCCCGGCTACGAAGCCGTGGGTCTCAGAGCCGCCTCCATTGCCTCGGTTCAGGGCAATCATGCCCGCTTTGCCATCTGGGCGGACACTATATCCCTGATCAAAGAGCATCCTCTGCTCGGAGTCGGGCTGGGGAACCTGAAGGTCCATTTCCCATCGGTGCAGAAGGAATCGCTTTTCCTCTATACCCAGTACCTCAAAGACGCCCATAACGATTATCTGCAAATTTGGGCGGAACTTGGGCTTGTCGGGCTGAGCCTCTTTGTCTTTTTCATTGGTTCCTTGGGAGTATTTTTTTACAGAACCTATAAGGAGTGCCGCGGAAATCTCACCAAAACTCTCGAACTTCTGGCCATCGCCCTATCCCTGGTTGGGATCGGCATCAACGGACTGTTCTGCTTTCCGCTGGAACGAATGATCCCGCTGTTCACCATCATGGTCATGCTTGGGCTAGTCGCTTCTCTTGCTCGTGAGGGAAAACCCGACAAACCGATCCATATCCCCAAGCGCTTTGCAGCCTATGCCTTAATCGTCCTTCTTGTCTTTGCCCCGATCATGGTGGTGGACAATCTCAAGGCCATTGCCGCTGATCATTTTTATCTCAAAACCTGTGTGGCCTCGGTGGAAGAAGAGTGGCAAGGGGTTATTGACTCGGGCACCAAGGCCCTGCATTATCAGCCCGATGATGTAACGCCGCATTCGCATATCGGCGCCGCCTACCTGGCCTTGGACAAAGACACCGAAGCCTTGCCCCATCTCATGGCCATGCTGGAAAAATTCCCCTACCACTACATCACCCTGCTCAACACCGGAACCGCGTATTACAGCCTGCGCGATTACCCTAAAGCCAAAGAATACTTCGCAAAAGCCGTGCGGATCGCGCCCATAGCCGGAGCAGCGCACGGCCAATTGGGCAAAGCGTATTGGAAGCTCAAGGAATACCCCAAAGCCCTGGCTGAATTTAATGAGGCCATTGTGTTAGACCCTCCAAAAAAATCAACCTATCTCTACAACCTCGGCCTGGTTGAAAGGGAACTGGGCCATGTGCCTGAGGCGATTGGCGCATTTGAACGGGCAATTGCTGCGGACAACGATTTTGCCCTGCCCCACAAAGAGCTGACCATGATCTATCTGCAGCTCACGCCCGACCAGACCCGCGCCGAGTATCACGCCAAACGCTTTCAGGAGCTTTCCCAAACTGCCTCTGAATCCGGCCAATAACACTTGACAAGGGGCTCAGTCCTTAATACTGTTAGCCCATCCTAAGAATATTTTAAAAATTCACACGAGGGGGTCCTGTCCGCCGGACTCCTCACTATCCTCTTCCCCTATTCCACGAACAGAGGACACCCGACCAAACACATGCCGACACCCAAACGACTCAGCGCCAGCCTGGAAGACTACCTGGAAACCATCTATCACATCATTGCTGAAAAGCAGGTGGCCCGGGCCAAGGAAATCGCCAGCGCGCTCAAGGTAAGTCGCTCCTCCGTTACTGAAGCATTCCGCTCCCTGGCCCAGAAGGGGTTGATCAACTATGCCCCTTATGAGGTCATCACCCTCACCCCTGCCGGCAAGGAAATGGCCAAGGATGTTATCCTCCGCCACAAGGTACTCAAGGACTTCTTTATCAAGGTTCTGGCAGTAGGGGAAAAAGTGGCGGAGGAAGGAGCCTGCAAAATCGAGCATGCCGCGCCCAAGGAGATCATCGACCGGCTCACCCAGTTTGTCAGTTTCATCGAACAATGCCCACGGGGCGGGACCGATCTGATTGCAGGGTTCAGCAAATACTGCCAGACCGGAAAAACCGACAAGCGCTGCAAGGAATGCATTACCCACTGTCTTGACAAATGAGGGCCTGAGGAAAACATAAAAAACCAGTTTTCCGAAGCTCTTACAAATTGCTTCATTATGCTTCGACAGGCTCAGCATGACCGGAAGAAACTATACTTATTCACGATAACTACCGTTCGCCCTGAGCCTGTCGAAGGGTGTTTTTATGAGGATCTTCCGTTACAGGAAAACAGCATCAGCAAGAAACAATCGCTGAATTTGCCTTACAAAGGCGATTTCAACAAAAATAGAAATTATGGCAGACTGGAATTTACAGACGCACTACTCAGGAGACGAACAGGCACATGGACGGCACATATTCTGAAGGTTGGTTTACGCACCCAAATCATGGACTGATCCGGATTTTCTTTAAAAGCGGAGAAGGTGAGTGGGTGTATCAGTGTTACTCCCAGAACGGCCAGAAGGCGCTCTCGAAAGAGCGCCCCCTGGACAGCTGGACATGGGCCTTGAGCGATGCAACGCACAAGGATTACGGCCAGGGCGGCTGAGCCCGGCCCTCCGAGGCCTTAGGAGAGTTTCCCCAGGGCCTCGGACAACCGCTTCATTCCTTCCTCAATGGTCGACATGGCCGTGGCAAAGGAGAAGCGGATAAAATCATCCGCTCCGAAAGCCGCACCCGGCACCGTGGCCAGCAAAGCCTCGTCAAGCAGATAATCCGCAAGATCAACCGAATTCGCCATCACTTTCCCGTTAAAATTCCGGCCAAAATAGGCGGACATGTTGGGGAACACGTAAAAAGCACCCTTAGGCCGCACACAGGTAACTCCGGGAATATTGCCCAGAGCATCCATGATGAAATCAAGGCGCGGCACAAAAGCGTCCCGCATCATGAGCGGGAAGTCCTGCGGTCCGCTCACCGCAGCCAGAGCCGCCTTCTGGGAGATGGAGGTTGGGTTGGAAGTGCTCTGACTCTGAATCTTGTTCATGGCCCCGATAATATGCTTTGGCCCGGCGGTATAGCCGATGCGCCAACCGGTCATGGCAAAGGATTTGGACACGCCGTTGAGCACCAAAGTCTGGGCTGCCAGCCGCTTGTCCACATCCAGAATATGCGGCAACGTGCCGTCACCGTAGACAATGGTGTCGTAGATATCGTCGGAGATGATCAGCCACTTGTTGGCCAGGGCCAGCTTCGCCACTGCTTCCAGAGCCTTGGCGGAAAACACGGCGCCGGTGGGGTTGGAAGGGCTGTTCAGAATAATAGCCTTAGTTTTCGGCGTGGCATACCGGGTAAGCAACTCCTCGCTTAAATCAAAACCATTTTCCTCGGAAAGCGGAATTTCCACAGGGGTGGCGCCGGCCAGCAATACAATGGGCGGATATGAAACCCAGTACGGCGTCGGGATCAGCACCTCGTCGCCGGGTCCGAACAGGGCCTGGGCCATGTTGTAGAGCCCGTGCTTGCCGCCGCAGCAGACCTGAATCTGGTCGGGCTCATAGCTCCAGCCCTTGTCCTGGGCCAGACGCTGGGTGATTGCCTCCCGCAGCTCGGGAATACCCGGCACAGCCGTGTAACGGGTGAACCCTTCATCGATGGCCTTTTTCCCAGCATCGCACACATGGTGCGGGGTGTCAAAATCCGGCTCACCCACACTGAAATTGAGAATGTCAGCGCCCGCCGCCTTCAGGGCCTTAGCCTTGGCGTTCACGGCAAGGGTGGGTGAAGGCTTGATCTGCTTGACCCGTTCTGCAAGAGTAATAATTTCCGCTTCCATTTTCTTTCCTTGTAATGGCGTTTGCAAAAAAGCTTCGGCAGTCACCGCAACGAAGCCAACCCAAATCAATATAAAACAGTCTTTAAGGTTAAACCGTTGGCAGGCGCAGTCGCCCCGGCCAAAGTCCGATCCCGGGCCAACATGATTTCCTGAAATTCATCGGCCGTCAATCGCCTGCGCCCCACAGCAAACAGGGTACCGACAATATTGCGCACCATATGCCTCAAAAACCCGTCCCCGGCGATGGTCAAACGATACAGACGGGAATTTCCTGCTTCCTCGTCAAGAGTGGCGGAAAAAAGGGTCCGCACAGCGCCCCTGCCCCCGGAGATGGACTGATCGCGAGAACCGACAGCCTCAAAGCTGCTGAAATCATGGGTTCCGACCAGCATCGGCAAACAGAGCCGCACGGCGTCATAAGCAAACGGACCCCGAATATGGGCGGCATACAGCCGCAAACAAGGGGGCATAATTTCGGCAGTTACAAAGGAATAAACATACACCTTGCCGGTGGCATTAAAACGCGCATGAAAATCATCACCGACATCTTCAGCGTCAAGCACCCTAACTGCGTGGGGCAGCATGCTGTTCAAACCCTGCAACAGCCCGGAAAGCGGAATATTCGACTCAGTGTGAAAACTTGCCGTCATTCCCTCGGCATGCACACCGGCATCGGTTCGCCCGGCCCCATGCAGAACAACCGGCGTCTGGGTCATGCGGCCAATGGCCTCTTCCACGACCTGCTGGATTGTGGGCTGGCCAAGCTGTCTCTGCCATCCGACAAAATCAGTCCCGTCATAAGCCAGGACAAGCTTGATATTTCGCACGTCGCTATCCGTGACAACCGTTCAGCAGCCCCGCACATGCGGCGCTGAGAAACGTTTATCTTTCTGAGATTGAGCCACGTTTTTCGATCCTGGTCAACAATTACCTTTACGGAAACAGAGGGACAATTCGAAGCCCGGTGTTCTCGGGAAACCCGCACATGAGATTCATGTTCTGCACGGCTTGCCCGGAGGCGCCCTTGACCACGTTGTCTATGGCGGAGACGATAATAACCCGGCCGGTGCGCGGATCAAACTTGCTGCCGATATCACAGTAATTACTGCCCCTGACATATTGGGTGGCCGGGTACTGACCTGCCGGACAAACCCGGACAAATTCCTCATCCCGGTAAAAATCCTGATACAGTTCGGTTAAACCGGAGAGCGCTTTTGTGCCTTTGGCGTAGATCGTACTGAGAATGCCCCGAGACATGGGCACCAAATGGGGGGTGAAAGAAACGGTCACCGGTTTTCCGCACAAGCCGCCCAGTTCCTGCTCGATCTCCGGAGTATGCCGGTGCTCGCCAACCTTGTAAGCCTTGAAGCCGTCGGCCACTTCGCAATACAGCGCCCCTGTCTGCGCCGCCCGCCCTGCCCCGGAAACTCCGGACTTTGAGTCGATGATTATGGTTTCCGGATCAATGAGACCTGCCTTGAGCAACGGCGCAAGCCCAAGGATGACACTGGTCGGATAACAGCCCGGATTGGCAACCAGGGATGTTTTGCAAATCGCTGCCCGATGCAACTCCGGCAAGCCATACACTGCTGTTGCCAACAACTCCTTGGCGCTGTGAGCCTGGTACCACTGTTCATAGACCGATGCGTCATGAATCCGGAAATCAGCGGAAAGATCGACAACCTTCTTTCCCGCGGCTATCAACTGTGGCACGATATCCATGGCGGTCTGATGGGGAACCGCGGTGAAGAAGAAATCCGCCCGGTCAACAAGCGCCTCAACCTGAAGATCTTCGCACAGAATGTCCACCCTACCCTGCAAGGCAGGAAAAACATGGGAAAGAGGCTTGCCTGCGTATTGGCGGGAGGTGGCCACGGTCAATTCCACCTCAGGGTGATTGCACACTATCCGGGCAAGTTCCGCCCCGGTATAACCCGATGCACCGACAATGCCGATTCGTACCATTTTTTTCTCCAATCAGTTTGCAACCGCTTGGTTGCCTGACAGTAAATGATCTGTTCGCAAGCACTGCATACAACCCCGCAAACGACTACAGAGTCCTGCAGATGCCTGAAACAGGCCAAAAAAAATCAGGGGAAGAGCGATGAGCGCCTTCCCCTGATGAGATACACAATAGAATCCGAGGTATTGACTCGGCAATACCAAAGAACGTTTAACGCTTGGAGAACTGGAATCTCGCTCTGGCCGACTTCTGGCCATATTTTTTCCGCTCTTTCATGCGCTGGTCACGGGTCAGAAAACCCGCTTTTTTCAAGGCGCCCCTGTGCTCGGGATCAACAATCAGCAAAGCCCGGGAAATCCCGTGGCGCAGAGCCTCGGTCTGGGCAATCTTGCCGCCGCCGCTCAAGGTAGCGAGAATATCGAATTTTGACGCGGTGTCGGTCAATGCCAGAGGCTTTGCAACCTTCTGCATGTAGTCAAATCCACCGCCAAAATATTCGGCCACGGTCATCTTGTTGACCTGGATGTTGCCGGAACCCGGTTTCAACCATACTCTGGCTACAGCGGTTTTTCTTTTTCCGGTCGCGTAAAAACTATTTTCTGCCATGTTCAAGCTCCAATATCCTGTTTCTAAAGAGCAGGATTTTATAATTGTTGAAATCACACAAACCTCGATTTCAACGGTGGCACACTCTAACCCTTAAATTTTGTATTGCGGACCTGCAACTGCTTACTTTTTTACAAACCTGATTACAACTCAAGAGGCTGAGGCTGCTGGGCACCGTGGGGATGCTCGGTTCCGGCATATACCTTTAATTTCTTCAGTTGATTCCGTCCGAGAGTGTTCTTGGGCAACATCCCGCGAACAGCCTTGCGCAGCATCTCTTCCGGCTTTTGCTCCATAAGAACCTTGGCGGTCTTTTCCTTCAACCCGCCCATAAAACCTGTGTGATGACGATAGACCTTGTCATCCCACTTCTTTCCGCTCAGACGAACCTTATCCGCATTCACCACGATGACAAAATCACCGACATCCTGGAACGTGCAGTAATTGGCCTTGTGCTTGCCGCGCAGACGGGTGGCAATCTCGGATGCTAAACGACCAAGAATCTTATCCTGAGCATCTACGATCAGCCACTTGCGCTCAATTTCTTTGACCGGGGTCAAATGTGTCTTCATTTCAATGCCCTCACAAAACTAAAAAAAGAATATGACAATATAAGTCAAAATGGCCCGCTCTGCCATGAAAAAATGCAGGACGGGCTGTCGGTCAATGCAAACAGGCTCAAAAAACAGAGCCTCAATCAAAATGTGGAGCGGGAAACGAGATTCGAACTCGCGACTTCAACCTTGGCAAGGTTGCACTCTACCACTGAGTTATTCCCGCTCAATTTCAGCACTGCGAAAAACGCAAGATGTATAACAATGCGGGAAAGGCTTGTCAACAAAAAACCGGTCTGTACGGGATAATTTTGTCCCGTGCCGCACTCTGCCCTTCCTTGTGCATCAAAGATCTATAATAATTTGTAATTACAATCTTTTCTCCGAAGGATGCAGGGATTCCTATTGCCTGAAGCCGCCTGATCTTGGTATAAACATACATTCAAGTTTTTTTGATGCAATTTTTCTTTAACCGTCGTTACCGGCTTATGCGTGTCGAGCCGGACAATTGCAGGAGTATACCATGGCAGCAGCTAAAGCCCGCCAGAGCGAAGTGAAACGCAAGACCAAGGAAACCGACATCAGCCTCTTGCTTGCCCTTGACGGCACAGGCAAAACACAATGCGCTTCGGGCGTGCCTTTTATGGATCACATGCTCACCCTTTTTGCCGTGCATGGTTTTTTTGATCTTACTATCCGCGCCACCGGAGATACCGAGGTTGACGCGCATCACACCGTCGAGGATCTGGGGATCTGCCTGGGTCAGGCCCTGAAAAATGCGCTGCGGGATTTTGGCGGCATCAAACGCTACGGTTTCAGTGCGCTTCCCATGGACGAAACCCTTGTCCGGGTTACCCTTGATTGCTCCAACAGGCCGCATCTTCATTACGGCGTTCCTTTTCTTGAGCAAAAGGTCGGCGATTTTGATACCCAGTTGGCCAAGGAGTTTCTTCGCGCCTTTTCTCTGCACGGAGGCCTGACCCTTCATGTTGAAATGGCCCACGGCGAGAACACCCACCATATACTTGAGGCAATCTTCAAGGCCCTTGGCCGTGCCCTTGACGAGGCAACCACTGTTGATCCCCGTGCCAAAGGACCTCTCTCATCCAAAGGTTCCTTATAATTTTTATCCTGGAGAAATCATCGTGAGATATTGCAAACCGTTTTCCCTTTTTCTTTCCGCCTTGACTGCGCTCATCCTGCTTTCCGGCTGCGCACGGACAACCGCCCAGGTCCAGCCCCAGGAGTTGCTCCCGCTCAAAACAATCCTTGTGCTTCCCGTGGAAATCATGACGGCCGGCCAGAGCGGCCGCACCCCAAAAGAAGCACAACAGCTTGAAAAAGGGCAAAAAATCGTTGACACAGTGCTCGCAGAATATTTTTCCGGCAGGGAAGATATCGCTCTGCTCACTGCGGGACAACGCGATTCCCTTGATAAAGACATGACCCGCTGCCGGACAACCGCTGCCGTAACCATTTGCCGGACCAACAAGGCCGACGCCGTCTTTCTCTGCACCCTGCAACGTTTCACCGAACGGGAGGGATCTCAATATTCCATCGTCAGTCCGGCCTCCGTCGTCTTTGACTACAAGCTCATTCATGCGGAAACCGGTCAGATCTTGTGTTCCGGTATTTTCAACGAGACACAGCAGCCCCTGCTTTCTGACATATTCCAATTCTTCAAAAAAGCGAAACGTGGCGTAAAATGGCTCAGCGCTGAAGAACTCGTCCGCGACGGGATCAAACAAAAAATTGCCGACTGCGCCTACCTGAACAAATAGTTTTGCCCGTGTCAGTCATCCCCAAGCAGCTCAATCACCTTGTCGGCCGGGCCATGCATCTCTACCAGATGCTGGCCCATGGCGACAGGGTGATGATTGCCGTGTCAGGAGGCATCGACAGCCTGGTGCTCTCCTGGCTCCTGAAGGAATGGCGCCGCAAAGCCCCTATCCGCTACGAGCTTCTGGCAGTCCATCTCGACATGGGATTCGGCGGTGTTGAATACGATCTGGTTCAAGACCAGATCAAGCGCCTTGATCTCCCCATGCTGCTTGAACGGACCGACTACGGCCACAAGGCGCTCATTGCTGAGAATGGCAAGAGCGGCTGCTATCATTGCGCTCGCCAACGCCGCAACCGGCTTTTCTCCCTGGCCGAAGAACATCGCTGCAACAAACTCGCCTTCGGTCACCACCAGGAAGACATCATCGAGACGTTTTTCCTCAATCTTTTCTACGGAGGCAATCTCAGCGCCATGGCGCCGAAGCAGGAGTTGTTCGGCGGAAAACTTTCCCTTATCCGCCCCCTGGCCATGGTGGAAAAAAAGCGCATCGTCGAACTGGGTCAGACTCTGGGCATTACTCCCGTTGCCAACCCCTGCCCTCTTGCTGCCAACTCCCGCAGGGAAACGATCCGGAACTGGCTCACCCCCCTGTACGAAAAGGACCCCGCTCTCAAGGCAACCATTTTCGCAAGCCTTGGAAATGTCAGGACCGATTATCTTCTCACTCCGCTAGCGCCCCTGGACCTTTCTTCACCTGCCGGAAAATAGGCGCTTATTTCTGCCCAATCAGCCAGACTCAGTCCCATTTCCTCTCCCCAGCAAACCCACCGACCTGTTCACACCGAATTTACACTTGACATACGCCTAACAACTAAATACCATCATAAGACATTAAATGGTTAGGCGATTTTTTTGCTGTCTGCAATAACCATGCGGGGTGCATGGCACATTATTCATTTTTTTTCGGAGGATACCCATGATAAAAATTATACTTTCAACGCTTTGCGGATGCTTGTGTCTGGCGGCAGTTGCTTTTGCCGCCGTGGATATCAACACAGCCACAACGCAGGAACTCACAGGACTGCAGGGAATCGGACCTGCAAAAGCCCAAGCCATTGTCGAGTACCGACAAAAAAACGGCCAATTCAAATCAACAAAAGATTTGGCAAAGGTAAAAGGGATCGGGACAAAGATCGTGGAAAAGCTGGGCGGGGAGATCACGGTTAAAAAGTAAACGCCGACAAACCGCAATGCACCCCATCAAAATCAAAAAGAAATCGGATTACCACTGATTTACAGCCGGTTTGTCCCGTCATTCCGGCGGAAGCCGGAATCCAGAAAAATTAGTACCTTGCCTGGATTCCCTAAGTTCACAAACGAAGTGCAACACTTTGGCAAGGTATTGCCATGGAACCCATGTGCCGGCAGAAGTTCGATGGGAATCAGAAACAAAAAAAACTTGGGACAGGGGAACAATCACTTCCCCTGCCCCTGACTTCGACTACCCGTTCAGCAATCGAGCCATGTCTTTGGCAAAATAGGTGATGATGATATCAGCGCCTGCCCGCCTGATGCTGAGCAGGCTCTCGTGCATGACCTTGGCTTCGTCGATCCAGCCATTGGCCGCGGCAGCCTTGATCATGGCATACTCTCCGCTCACATGATAGGCGGCAATGGGCAGATCAAACTCATCCCGCAAACGGCTGACCACATCAAGGTAGGCCATGGCCGGCTTGACCATCAGGATATCAGCTCCCTCTTCCACATCGAGGGTCGCTTCCCGCAATGCCTCGCGGACATTCGCCGGGTCCATCTGGTATGATTTGCGGTCCCCCTGCTGGGGAGCGCAGTCAGCCGCATCCCTGAAGGGCCCGTAAAACGCGGAGGCATATTTTACGGCGTAGGACATAATCGGCACCATGGGGAAATTGTTTTCATCAAGAATCCCCCGGATCTCTGCAACCCGGCCATCCATCATGTCCGAAGGCGCGACCATGTCGGCCCCGGCCTGGGCATGGGACAGCGCCACCCTGGCAAGCACCTCCAGCGTGGAGTCATTGTCCACCACCTCACCAATCAAGATCCCGCAATGCCCATGGCTGGTGTATTCACACAGGCAGACATCGGTACAGACCGTAAGGTTGGGGGCCGTGTTTTTCAGCTCCTTGATGGACCGCTGGATAATGCCGTCCTTGGCATGCGCTCCTGAGCCTTTCGAATCCTTCTTGTCCGGCAGACCGAACAGGATGACCGAGTTCACCCCCAACCCCATGCACTCCTTGGCTTCCTTGGCCAACTGGTCAACAGAGATCCTGAACACCCCCGGCATGGAAGGGATCTCTTCCCGAATGCCCTTGCCCGGCATAAC
>JAHJTI010000240.1 GCA_018829945.1 Pseudomonadota bacterium
CTGAAGAGGCGCACAGCGCCACACACACAATAAACAGTCCCTTAAGGAATTTCATCTTCATACATATCTCCGGTTTGTTATCGTCAAAAAAACAGATACCGCTACGTAACCAGCAATACTTTAAAACAAAAAAAGAGATGGGAACATAAATATGCTCCCATCTCAGATTGTAACAATCTTCTTAGAAAAGAAGCTTACTTAACAATAACAAAGTCGTCACGACGATTCTGCGACCAGGCCATTTCATCATGACCGAGGTTGAGGGGCTTTTCTTCACCATAGCTGAGAGTGTCAATCCGGCCTTCCGCAACGCCCATATTGACAAGGTATTTAACTGCAGTCACTGCCCTTCTCTCGGCGAGAGCCATATTGTACTCGTTGGTGCCACGCTCGTCGGTATTGCCTTCGACACGAACACGGGCCTTTGCAGAACCAATCAGGAGATCGCCGTTCTTCTTAATCCGATCCTTCTGGTCCGCACGGATATCGGATTTATCAAAGTCAAAATAGATGGGGAGCATCGGGGCGGTGGTCCGTCCCTCAATAACTGCGCCACTGTCGCCGCCAATCCATTTGGAAGCAAGAGACTCTTCCTGTCCCATGCCAGCGCCGGTATCAGCGGCGGCAGGCTTGCCACCAGCCATGTCCTTATCGCTCTGCACCTTTTGCTTGGCACAACCACCAGCAAAAAGGGAAAGGGAGACAACAACACTCGCCATCGCCAAATACTGCAAAATTCCTCTTTTCATTTTTTCTCCTTCCTCCTGATACATCTTGTGACAGATTTTTATATGAAAACAACCCCTTATACAATTATGTATAATTCAATAATTAGAAAGATCATACAGAAGTCTTTGTGAAATTTCTACGAGTTTTTTACATACCAGATGCACTGAGAGGCTTTTAACACGGGCAAAAACACGTTTTTTCGACACTCTTTAAAAAAAAGCGGTGGCGTTTTGCCTACATATTTCTCTTGCATGAGTGGGTGAGCACAATATATCTTAACGTATTAATCAAACAATTCAGAATGCATCGCTTGACCGTCTATTCTTCTGCGTATTCCAACGTTAAAAAATTCTTTTATTTTACTCTCGCGAGCCAACATTGACCGATGAAATCTCCTCTCCCGTCCCAGAAAAAAATTAGCCCCAAAAAACCAGTAAAGGCCAAGCCCCATCTCTCGCATGACAACAAACATCGTATCCGAGAAATGCTTGCCACAAACAGGCTTGGCACTTTTTTCGGTGTTTCACAAAAAGTTCTGGACTCGGTATGGCAGGCCCTTACCTCTCCGAATGGCGAATCCATAACGTATATCTCCATGGAGATAGGAGCGGATCTGGATGTTTTCCACCCGGTTCGCAACAGACTTCATCATCTTGAAATAACAGAACACCCTGACGAAACCATCAACCGCTTCCTGCAGATGTACCTGCAAGGCCCTCTTAAGATCCCCAACTACAGTGGCGGTCTTGGTATTCTTGCTGGCGACACTCTTAAAAGTTTCGCAGACTGCAAAATCCCGGTAGCCGGCATATCCCTTCTGTACCGCAAGGGATATTTTTCCCAAATGGTCGATTCAAAAATCGGGCAAGTGGCTTGGGCCTCTGAATGGGAACCGGAAAACACCCCCGGACTCTATCTGCTGCACGACCCTGAATCACCTGCACAACCTCTCACCATTGAGGTTCCTTTTCATGATTTGCAGGGGGTACGATCCGTTGCTTGCGCCCATCTATGGCTCAAAATGGAGATCAACGAATCTCTCGACTTTTTCGTCCCTGAAATTCTTCTTGATTACCAGACCCCGCAGTCTCCTGTCTGGATTCAGGATGCCGCGCAACACCTGTATGACAGCAGTTCAGAAAAAGTGAAAGCAACCCAACGCAGGCTTTTGGGAGCCGGTGTCATCCCGGTCATGGAGGCCTTGGGACTCACTTCCAGAACCATCCATTTAAACGAACAGCACGGCGTGGGCGTTATTCTTTATCTGATCACCCAATCCCTTCAGAAAAAATATGGTGCCCAGTATGAGAAAAAGGCGACTGACAACGATATCCTCACTGCCGCAGCAGAAGTCGCCAAGCGCCTCGTTTTTACTATTCACACGCCGGTCAAGGCCGGACATGACCGCTTTGATATTTCCGTATATGGTGAACTGGTCAACCCCTTTTGCAGGCACATCCTGAATCTCCTGGCCTTGGACGAACACAACAACTCGGTGTACAACTTCACCGCCATGGCCATGAGACTCAACCGGGCTACGAACAGCGTGAGCCGTCTCCACAAGGAAGTTACCCAAAAGCAGTTCCCTGAGTATGCGGACAAAATCACCGCAATCACTAATGGTGTGCATCACCTCACCTGGACAAGCGATGCCAAGGCAGAACTGTACGACACCTTCCCGGAATTGCACAACTGGCGGAAAGATCCCAGCGTTTTCGCCAGTGCGGAAGCCCTGCAACATAACAACAAGTTCCGCACTTACTTTGAACAGGCTTGGCGCACGGACACAAAAATACTTGTAGAATACGTAAACCGGATGCTCATTACCCATCGCAACCAACGCCTTGCGACCTGGATTGATCCCCCCAACTATCTTTCATACCGAAGCGAAGGCGAAGCTCCCCTCGAGCATACAACCTTCACTCTGGGTTTTGCCCGGCGATTTTCCACCTACAAACGGGCAGATTTGATCTTTGAAGATCTGGACCGACTGGCAAAAATGATTACGGAAAACAACTGGCCGGTGAATTTTATCTATGCAGGCAAAGCGCATCCCTCGGATGAACCAGGCCAGGATTTGATCAGAAACGTCCTGGCGGTCCAGGAAGAGTTGTATCTAAAAAGCAATGGACTGGCAAAGTTGGTTTTCATACCCGGCTACGACATGCACCTCGCCAAGATGATGGTTGCCGGTTCCCACGCCTGGTTGAACAGCCCCAAACGCCCCCTGGAGGCAAGCGGCACCAGTGGAATGAAAGCAGCCATGAACGGCGTACCAAACGTCAGCATTATGGACGGCTGGTGGGTTGAGGGCTATCACGAGGGGCGAACCGGCTGGAAATTCGGTTATGAAGAATCGGTTTCCCAGGAACATTTCAGCGAACAGCCTTCATCACTGCTCTACAATGAAGATTCGGACTCTTTTTATACGGTGTTCCCGGAAATGCTCCGTTTGTTTTATGATCCGTCCCTGCATAACCAGTACATCGACAAATGCATCGCCAACCTCACCCTCAACTGCCCCATATTCAACACCCATCGCATGGCAGCGGAATATGTCGCACGCTATGATCTCGCCCTGGCTCCGGCAGTACAGCAGGAAATGGAAAAATTTCGCAAACTGTATTGCAGCGATCCCTCTTTCTAACAAGGTAGTTGTAACAGTATCCGTACCGACCGAACGACAATAACGGCTAAAAAACTGCCCCAACCGTATATCCCAAAACATCCAAACAAAAAAAATGGGCCATGGCTTATTGCAAGCCATGGCCCGGTAATTCAACTTAATTCTCTCTGAAAACTATTTTTTCGCCTGAGGGCCAAGGATTTTAATGGTAGCCTTGGCTTTGGTTTCAGCAAGAAAAGCCTCGATATTGTTTGTAACCTTTTCCTGAGTAAGATAGGCGGTAATCTTTGCCTTCGCCTCATCAAAGCTCACCGTCTTGGCAGGTTTTTTCTCTTCAAGCTTGATCAGGTGATAGCCGAATTCCGTCTCAACAACATCACTGACATCACCAGGCATCATTTTGAAGACTGCCTGTTCAAACGGCTTCACCATCTGTCCTCTGGGGAAAAAGCCCAAGTCACCGCCCCGCTCCTTGCTCGGGCAATCTGAAAACTGTTTGGCCAATTCTGCAAAATCAGCGCCGTCTTTCAACTGTTTTTTGATCTGAACAAGTTTTGCGCGCTTGCGATCCTTATCAGCCTTGGACTCGGTTTCTTTCGCCGTAATCAGGATATGACGGGCATGGGCCATTTCCGGCTGGGCGAATTTATCCTGGTTGTTGTTATAAAAATCTTTGGCTTCCTGCTCGGTCACCTGAGCCTTACCTTTGAACTTGGTATCGATGAATTTCTGAATGGTCAGATTTTTACCGATCTGCTTGCGCAATTCCGCCTCAGTGATGCCGGCCTCGCCAAGGGCCTTGGCAAAGGATTTGTCATCGGCAAAACCCTTCTTGTATCCTTTTAACTCATTTTCAATATCGGTAGCGCTAACGGAAACCCCGGCTTTCTTACTTTCCTGACTCAACAATTCGAGTTTGATCATCTTTTCGAGAACTGACTCACGAAGCGAAGTCATCTCGGTATCGCTGGGTTTGCGGCCCTGTTCCTGAAAGCGACCGAGAATCCCCTTTATTTCTCCCTCCACTGCCGTAGCAGCAATGGGCTGACCATTTACAAGAACCGCAACTTCCTCCGCCTTCTTTTCAGATTTGGACCACACGCTGGTTGCAAAGACAACGGTTGCGCCAAGAGCGAACGAAATGAGAACAGCTTTATGAAATTTTCCAAATTGCATGACAGTTCCTTTTATATGAGTTTTTTCTGCTCAAACGACTAATGAAAGCCAGGTTGCAACAAACAGGGTAAGACTGATGAGCCCATTCATGGTAAAAAACGACAATTGAATACGGGACAGATCCTTTGGATTGACGGCGATATGCTGATAAAAAAGAGCTCCGGCCGTGATCGCAATGCCAAAGTAAAAATAATAATTAAGCCCCGATACTATACCCGTGAGAATAAACAAAAGAAAGGCCAGGATATGAAAAAAAACCGCGAGCCTGAACGCTTTTTCCCGACCAAATCGTGAAGGCAGCGAGTAGAGACCTGCTTGCCTGTCGAAGTCAGCATCAAGGCATGCGTAAACCGTATCAAACCCTGCCACCCAAAACAGCACCCCCAGTGAAAGCACAACGGGAAAATCATACAGGGTTCCTTTGACCGCAACCCAGCCCCCCAAAGGCGAAAATGCCAGGGCAACACCGAGAACCACATGGCAGAGCCAAGTGAAACGCTTGGTCAGGGAGTAAAGAAACGTCAACCCAAGCGCGAATGGAGAGAGCAACAGGGTGAGAGGATTAAGCTGATAACAGGCGAAAAAGTACAACAGGGTGAACAGGAAAACCATCCCCCATGCTTCCATCAATCCTACTGCTCCGGACGGTATGGCCCGATCCGCAGTGCGTGGGTTGGCCGCGTCAAACCTCCGATCGGCGATGCGGTTAAAGCCCATGGCAGCAGTCCGGGCTCCAACCATGGCCAGGATGATCCAGCCGAAGGTGACACCATCGGGAACCCCGCGTTTCGCCAGAAATGCCCCGATCATGGCAAAAGGCATGGCAAAAATGGTATGGCCGAACTTGATCATCTCAAGCAGGTCCTTCACCTTTTGCAACATAACCGACCCTCTTTGGCAACGCATCGGCTGCCCCACGTTCTCATGCATCTTCCTTAGAAACAAGCCCCTGCCATCTGGGCAGGCCCTCAACCTCGAGACCAAGCAACCCCGCCACCCGCCCTGCATACTGGCGGGCCATTTCTTCAATGCTCCTCGGCCGATGATACAGTGCGGGCATGGGCGGACAGATAATACACCCTGCTTCGTGCGCTTTCAGCATATTGAGAAGATGGGTTTTGTTCAATGGCGTTTCACGAACAGCCAGCACCAGTGGCCGACGCTCCTTGAGCATAACATCTGCGGCCCGATGAATGAGATTGCCGCAAACCCCGTTGGCAATGGCGGCGAGACTCCCCATAGTGCATGGCAGAACCGCCATGCCGCTGAATTCACTCGAGCCGCTGGACATGGGCGCGGCAAAATCGTGTACATCATGCCATCGGGCCACATAGGAATCAAGGTCAGTGCGTGACATACCAAGTTCCAGCCCGAGCACCTGTTCTCCGGCCTCGGAGAGAAGCCCATGCACCTCAACTTCAAGAGAGTGGCATATCTTGAGAAACTCCAAAGCATAGACCGCTCCGGTGGCTCCGGTTATTGCCAGGACGATTTTTTTCATTTCACCCCCACATACACCGTCACCACCCCAAAGGTCAGTGGTCGATGATAAGTTTTGGCAAACCCGGCCTGTTGCATCATGCCCAACAGTTCTTCCGGCGCATAAAATTCCGCAATGGAGCTGGCCAGATACTCATAGGCTTCCGTGTCGCCGGAAACGAGCCCGGCGATCTTCGGCAATACACGGTTGAGATAAAAATTATAGACCAGCTTGACCACCGGATTTTGCGGCCTTGAAAATTCAAGAATCAGCAATTTGCCCCCCGGCTTCAACACCCGGTGCATTTCGTTCAACCCCTGTTGGGTTCGCGCCAGATTCCGTACCCCAAAGGCCACGGTGACTCCCCAAACCGTGCCGGTTTTTACCGGGATTTCCTCACCGTCACCGCAAACCGGACCAATTCGCGTTTTCCGATCATCATCCGGCAGGTGCTGCATCCCGGCACGCAGCATGTCCTCACAAAAATCCACGGCCAAGACCTTGCGCTGTTTTGCCTGCCGGGTCAACTCAAGAGACAGCGGCAGGGTTCCGGCACAGAGGTCGAGCACCACGCCCTCAGGAAAATCCTTCAATTCGCGGGTGGTGACCCATCGCCAGTAGCGATCAATCTGGAAGCTCAATACCGAATTGAGAAAATCGTATTTCCCACTGATCGAGGAAAATTTCTCCTGCACAAATTTCTTTTTTTCGTCTGGATTTCTCATATGCTTAATGTTTTCCACAAACCTTGAGAGGAAGCGCCGTGGCGGGAACCTCGCCACGCGAAACAAGATACTCGAAAAATCGAGTCAGCGCCTCCTGCTTTTCACTGCCGAAATCATATTCAATCCCCTGGAGATACCGATAACAGGCATCCGCATCCATGGGAACCCGCCCAGCCACCAAGCCGCTGATCTCCGACAACCGCTCCTTTCCTTCCCGCAGACAACGCAACAATTCCTGATGAATGGCCAGAACGATTTCCGGGGATTTTCGACAAAATTCCTCCCTGACAGCCCATACCGCGAAGACAAAAGGAAGACCGGTCTGTGCCTGCCACGCCTCCCCGAGATCCAATCGGTAGAGATACTCCCCTCCGGCAGACAGCCGCAAGGCCTCATCGCCTATAGCCAAAACCGCTGCGGGTTTCTCCAGGTCCTCTTCCTTTTCCGAACTCTCCGAACTCATGGAGACACGGTATCGGGGTGTAATCCGATAAAACTCTTCCAGAATGATCTTAACCAGACTCACCGAGGTCTGCGACTGGGAACTGAGCAGGATGAGCCCTTCTCCCAGCCGGGCAAAGGGTACATTTGAAAAGAGAAAAACACTGCCCACCGTCCCTGTTGCCGAGATGGAGAGATCGCTCAAAATCCTGTACTCCCCCGGATGCAAGGCATATTCCTGTGAGGATACAAAACCAAGGTCAAGCTCGTTTCCATGCAGCATGCGGTTGAGCACGGTGGGCGGTGCCTCGGTAACCTGCCAATCTGCGCGCCTCACAGTCTGCTTCCACACCTCGTAAAGGGGGGCGGTGTTGATATAATTCACCATTCCGATTCTGGCAGAAATTTTCATTGTGTCACTCGAGCCACTCTAGTTGGATATCAGCGCCCGCCGAGGTAAGATGCTCGAAAACGTCTGCTTCATTTTTTGCCGGACAGCGCACAGCCAACAGAGAGGACGAAACCCCTGGGACTACAGTACCAAGCCTTTCCCCGAGTCCAAGCAGACGGGCGCCGTTGAACGAAGCCATGGCAAAAACCGCCTCAGGTGCGATACCGGGATGGTCTTCCCGCAACACCTGCATTTCCTGCCAGAGACTCAAACGTGGATTACTGGCCAGACTGTCAGTCCCCAGTACCAGGGGAATGTTCTGGGCAAGCATTTTTTCCACCGGGGCCAGCCCAACCCCCATGAACCGGTTGCTGCCCGGACAAAGACACACTGTTGCACCGCGTGCTGCCAGCAGGGAAATTTCCTCATCCTCCACATGCACACCATGGACACAGAGGGTTTGAGAGTCCAACACACCAAGGGAATCAAGATACTTGACAGATCCCATACCGGGACTTGTGAATAAATCGACCTCCACCCCCCGCTCCGCCAGAAAATTCCGAAACGGTCCACCGCCGGTACGTAAAAATTCGATCTCCTGGGTCGACTCAGCCACATGCATGGTCAACAAACCCTTACCTGCCTGCGCCCTTTCTTTCAAAGCTCGGATCAACCTTGGACCAGACGAATACGGGGCATGGGCTGCGCACCGCACATCGGCATCAATCCCGGATAAGAGTGCCAGCGCAGACTCCTCAGACTCGCCGCACAGGCCAAGCAACTCAAGAAAAAAGAACACCTCGGTCTTGAAGCCATCCCCCAGCAGACGGCTGTCCAACATATTGCCGATGTCGGCCACGGCCCGGCAGCCGGCGCCATACAGGCGAGCCAGAGCCATGAGCGCTGCATCATGCACAATTTCCTGATCGGAGTTTTCCGCACGGGCTGCAAGCAGGGACCTTATCCAGCCGGTCATATCACCGGACACCGGAGAATTTTCAGACAACATCGCCAAATGGGAGAGTTCCAGATGGGCGTGGCAGTTCACCAGAGAAGGTGTAAGAACATGCCCTTCATAGTCTTCCTGTTTGGCGTCGGCATCCTTTAAATCGACATATGGACCAACCGCCACAACCAACCCGTCTTCGGTGAGCACTGCGCCGTCGACGATAACCGGTCCGGTGCCGGAAACTACAAAGGGCGCCCGGTAAAGATAACGAGAGAACTCTTGCATGTTACACCAGGGAATAATCCATTTTACGCTGCCTGGGTACACAACCGGCTTCTTGGACCAAGGTGCGAATCTCCTGCTCTGAGAGGCGAAAACCCACCCCTGCCGCGGCCACCACGTTTTCCTCAATCATGGTGCTGCCGAAATCATTGGCCCCGAAAAAGAGCGAAAGTTGGGCAATTTTGGGCCCCTGAGTCACCCAGGAAGCTTGGATATTATCGATGTTATCGAGAAAAATCCGCGAAAGCGCCAACATCTTCAGGTAAGCAAATGCCGTTGTCTTGGGGATATGAGAAAGTGCCGTGTTGTCCGGCTGAAACGGCCAGGGAATGAAAGCTGTGAAGCCTCCTGTTTTGTCCTGCAAGGCACGAACCCTGGCAAGATGTTCGATACGCTCGGCCATGGTTTCAACATGCCCGAACATCATGGTCGCGGTGGTACGCATCCCGAGACCATGCGCCTCTTCCATAACTCCGAGCCAGGCATCGGTGGAACACTTGCGGGGCGCTGTTTCATGCCGCACCCTGTCGCAAAGAATCTCAGCGCCGCCACCGGGAATGGAATCAAGCCCGGCCTGTTGCAGACGAACAAGAACCTCCCGCACCGACAAACCGGACAACGAGGCAAAATGACAGATTTCCGGCGGGGAAAACCCGTGGATATGGATACCGTAGCCCTTTATGAAACCGAGCATCTCTTCGTAAAACTCAAGAGGTTTGTCCGGATGGAGCCCGCCCTGCAAAAGGATCTGGGTACCGCCCAGATCCATGGTTTCCACTATCTTTTCACCAAGTTCGGCAAGCGAGAGCACCGATCCGTACGGGTCTTCGGGTGGTTTGAAAAATGCACAGAACTTACAGGCGGAGATACAGATATCGGTGTAATTGATATTGCGGTCGATCACATAGGTGACCATCGGCTCAGGGTGCTTCTGCCTGCGAATACCATTGGCCAGAAAGCCCAATTGGTAGAAATCACCCTCTTCCGCCAACAGGAGACCCTCATCAACCGTAAGTCGCTCGCCAGTCAATACTTTATCCGTGATTCGCTGCATATCCATGATGCTCAGTACTCCCTGATCACGTTGTACAGAGTATCCCGTTCAACCGGTTGTCTGCCTGCATCGCGGATCAAACGAATCAACTCGGTGTCGGCCATGGTCCCCTTTGTTTCTCCGCCGGCCATATGGGTGATCAACTCTTCCTTGACCGTTCCGTCAACATCGTCCGCTCCGAAGGAGAGAGCAACCTGAGCCAATTTGGGACCAATCATCACCCAATACGCCTTGATGTGCGGAAAATTATCAAGAAAGCAACGGGCCACCGCGATATTTTTCAGATCATCAATACCCGTGGTTTTGGTAAGCGCATTCATCTCGGTGTTTTTCGGATGAAAAGCCAGAGGTATGAAGGTAAGAAAACCGCCGGTTTCATCCTGGGCCTCGCGGAGCGCCGCAAGATGCTCAACCCGCTCTTCAATGGTTTCAATATGCCCATACAGCATGGTGGCGTTACTCTTGAGGCCGATCCTATGAGCGGTTTTGGCGACTTCAAGCCAGCCCTCCCCGGAAAGCTTTTTTTCGCAGGTTCGCTGCCTGATGCGAGGGCTGAACACCTCTGCCCCGCCGCCCGGAATCGAGCCAAGCCCGGCGGAAACAAGTTCCTTAAGTGTTTGCTCCACGGACTTTCCGGCAAGTTCGGCAAGATGAGCAATTTCCACGCATGTGAACGCCTGAATATGGATATCCGGCCGCACTTCCTTGATGCCGCGCAGCATGTCCAGATAGTACTGGTAGGGCAGATCGGGATGAATCCCCCCGACCACATGCACCTCGGTTATCGGCTCGGCCAAGCGCTCCCGCACCTTGGCCTTAACCTGATCAACGGTCATTTCATACGCCTGCGGCGACTCCTTGTCCTTGCCGAATGCGCAGAATTTGCAGAGATTGGTGCAGATATTCGAATAATTAACGTGCTGATTGTAGATAAAATAGGCGCGGTCGCCGTTGATCCGCTCCCGCACGATATTGGCCAAATACCCCACCGCCAGGATATCATTGCTTTTATACAGCCGAACACCATCCGCAGAGCTGATCCGTTCACCACCCTTGATCTTCTCCAGAATATCTCCAAACCCTGCCGCAACCACCATCTGTTCCATTACATACTCTCCTTCCTAAAACATTACTGCCTATGAGGTTGCAACCCTGTACGCAGCACTGCAACAATGCTGTCAATCTCGTCATGCAGCCGTCCGACGGACATCCCGGCCAAGGCCAGCCCCCCGTCGAGATACGGCTGGGCATATCCTTGCAGAAAACGATCCAGCATCGCATCCAAAATAAACACCACCTTATGCGCGGATATATCACCTCGCAAAACGCCCTGCCCCACAGCCCGTTCCGCAAGCGGCCCGAAATATTCCAGGGAAAACAGGCGGACCCTCGCCACCAACTCCTCCCGGTGGGGAATATCCCGCTCGAACAACACTTTGAGATATACCTGAAAATATTCAGGGTGATTGTCGATGAAGGATATACCGGCCAACAACACCTGCCGGGCCACACCAAAAAAATCATCACGTCCAGTAGTGGCGACAGATGCCTTGACATGCTGTTTCACCTGCAGGGTAAAGTGATCAAACACATGCAGGAACAGCGCTTCCTTATTATCGAAATACTGATACAGCGAACCCTTGGATATCCCCAGTCGCTTGACGATATTATTGAGACTTGCCCGCTGGTATCCATGCTCGGCAAATTCAGTAACCGCTGCACGCACAACGTTCTCACGCTTTTCGCGCGGCAGATTTACAAAGGTTTGTTTTGGCTGAACAAGAAGGGTATCCATAATATGACCAGGCGGTCACATTATGAAAAATAGAAAATCTCTGCAAGATATTTTTAACGACTTTCAGAAGAATGCGGGGATGAGCCGGAACATCTCGGAGGAAAGGACAGGATCAAAGCTCGCTCGTGCTGACCCATTGCAGGATGGAGTTGATTCCCTCGGCCGTCGAGACTTTGGGAAAATATCCAAGATCGCGGTTGGCGTTTTCGATGGAAAACCAATGGGATTTTGCCAGTTGCACGGCAAGAAAGCGGGTCATGCAGGGCTCCCGCTTGATCCGCATCATGGGAAAAGTTTTTTCCATGAGCATTCCCATCAGGTAAGCCTTACGAAATGTTGTGCTCTGTTCGACAATGGGAATATCAAGACGCCTGAAAAACTTATTGAGCCAGTTCCACAGGTTAACCGGTTCCCCCTGGGAGATAAAATACGGCTTTCCTGCCCCGGAAGCCGGACCGTGCAGGTTTTTCGCAGCCAAGACAAAAGCCTCCACGGCATTATCAATATAGGTGACATCAACAAGATTATGGCCATCCCCGACCCGTCTCAGCTGTCGGCATCTGGCCTGACCCAAAAGACGAGGAATGCGATTGGAGTCTCCCGGCCCCCAGACAAGATGCGGGCGCAGAGCTATGGTTCTCAGGGCATCGGAATTGGCCTCAAGGACCATTTTTTCAGCAATGGCCTTGCTCCAGGCATAATCACAGAGAAAGTTCCGGGCATAAGGGGTGCGTTCATTCACCCCGCAAAGATCATCCTTCTGATAAACAACCGAAGGCGTACTGCCATAGACCAACGCGGCGATATTGTTTGCACGGCAGGCGTCCAAAACGTTCCGGGTGCCAAGGACATTGGTACGGTGATACGACTCTCTATCTCCCCAGATGCCGGTTTTAGATGCAAGGTGGATTACGGTGTCGTAACCGGCCAGTGAATTTTTCAGAAAATCCACATCACCAATGTCACCGGAAATAAAACGGATGCCCAAGGATTCCGCATCGGGACAAATCCTCCGTGCAACGACAGTTGTCTCAACGCCGTCACTCAGAAGACGCTGAACCAAGGCCCTGCCGACAAAGCCACTCCCGCCAAGCACCGCAACACGCTGCATTCGCTCTCACCTTTTCGCAGAGATGAACACCGACTTTAAATGGTTTCCCAAACACACGTCATGCAACACATAAGTTGATATACCCATTGCCTGCAAAGTGCAAATAAAATTCAGCGAATTACTCCAAAAAGTGTAGTCAACCTATTGTTTTTTAAATTCTTTTCAAAAAGAATATCGACTTATATCAGGCCGGAACAGGACACCACTGCATTTTTTCTCCCGTTCCCATTGGGCAAAAAACCTCAATTCACCTCCCGTACAAATCCTCAAACCGTTCGATGTCGTCTTCACCAAGATAGCTGCCGGTTTGAATCTCGATGATCTCAAGAGGGATGGTTCCTGGATTTTCCAGGCGGTGTTTTGCACCAAGCGGGATATAGGTGGATTGATTTTCCGTTAAAATTATGGTCTGCTCGCCATTGATGATATGGGCCGTGCCTTTTACAACCACCCAATGTTCGGCTCTGTGAAAATGACGCTGCAGAGACAGGGTTGCCCCGGGGTTCACAATGATCCGCTTCGCCTGAAATCTTTCCCCGGAATCCACACACTCATAAGACCCCCAAGGGCGAAAGACTTTTTTGTGCAGCCGGATTTCTTCCCGATTTTCCGTCTTCAACCGCTTGACAATGGTCTTGACCTCCTGAGTTCGGTC
>JAHJTI010000241.1 GCA_018829945.1 Pseudomonadota bacterium
GCTCTGTCCCCGCGATAATCGTTGATCAGCAGGGTCAGCCCCTGAAGCTCCTGCGGGGGGAAAAGCTTGCGGTTGTGAGGGTGCTGAACAATGGCGCGAATCCCGTAATCACCGGGTTTCCTTGCAACCTCACAGCCATGACCGAGAAAAAAAGTCGCAGCGGTCAAGGGGGTAAAGGGCAGAACAAAATCCAGGGCCGCCAGGGTTTCCTGCACGTGCGCTTCGGTGGACTGGGGAAACCCGGTGATCAGGTTGCCGTCCAGTCGAATGCCGAGAGCCACGCTCTCCTTCATCAAGGCCAGATTTTCCATGACCGTGGCCCCCTTGCGCATTTTCTCAAGAAGCCCCTGACTCAGCGCCTCGATCCCGGCCTGCACAGCTACCAGACCACCCTGTCGGTATGTTGTGAGTATCTCTCCCCGTTGATTGACACGGATTTCGGCAAAAAACCTAAAATCCTTTTTCCCTGCGGCCATCTTTTTAAAAAAAGTTTCAGAATCCCTGCCCGGCAGGACATTGTCGGTAAAACTGAAATCAAGAGAGCCATGCCGTTCTGAAAGAAACACCACCTCGCGCTCCATCTGGGCCGCCTTCTTGCCCCGGTAACCGTGCCACTGGAGATTAAGATTGCAGAAGGTGCATTTCCCCCACCAGCATCCCCGGGAAAACTCCACCGGCAGCTCCGGCACAAAAGGCTCCCCGGCAAACTCCCGGCGCAGATCTTTAAAATAATCGTCGTAGTCCGGAACCGGCAACTCGGAAAGAGCCGTGACCTGGACACCGTTGAGGGATTCTTTGTTTGCCTGCGGAGTTCGGAGCATGATCTGGGGAACCAAATCGGTTTGGTGTCCGGACAGCACCCGGCAAAGATTCGCCAGCGGCAGCTCCCCCTCACCATGCACAACATAATCAAGCCAGGGAAAGACCTCAAGCAATGAACTGCCCATTTCCGCCACGCAGGAAGAGCCACCAAAAACAATGGGCAACTGCGGCTGGAGCCCTTTGAGCAGCTTGGCCGCTGCAAGCGAGGGTAGCAGTTGGTTAAAGCAGACGGAAAATCCCACCAGATCAAACTGGTCCCAATCCTGTTGGGAAAGCCAGTGGTGCAAATGCTCATCGACCTTCTGCCAGAGGCTTTCTATCGAAAGGTTTCCCGCATTCTTGCAACGCTTGAGCCGTTTGGCAAGAAACCCCCGCAGCGTTTCACGTTGCTCGGGAAACAGCAGCCCGGCATACAAGCCCTCGCAGAGCCACACATCCGAGGAGATTTCCCGATAGAGATCCAGACCGATATTCCTGGCCAACCCCAGATACGGATGCAGACAGACAACCCGGATATCCGGTTCGGCCTGGGCCATATAGCCCTTGAGCGCGCCAAGCTGAACCGATGGACGATTGAAAAGCGCCCAGGGCATGGCGATCAACCCAAGACGAAACGGGGTAAGCGACTGGTCTGTCATTTCAACCATTCAAGCTGCTCCTCATCATTATTTGAGGTAAAAACTCACCCACCTCGAAATAAAAACCTCTTCGCAGTGCTGCAGATGCGCGAAAGAGGCATGCTAAGTGTGCTATTGCACACGAGCAGGCCGATGACAGCTAAGCGAGCGCAGCGAGACTGCGAAGCAGATGCAGTGCTGCGAAGAGGTTTTTTTACTGCTGGATGATTTCTGTGCCCAACGGCGGTGTGAAAACGAAAACCTCTGGAGAGACCGGCTCGTTCCTGGTGATATTTGAAAAGACGAGATCGGTTATGCTGCCGAAATGATCGACAATCTCAAGACGGCGCACCATGAAATTTTCATCGATCCAGATATGAAGATAATCCACCTGCGGATGCTCGGTCTTGGGCACAAGCTTGATCGCCCTCAGGTTCGCATCCCCCTTCCTTTCCGGCGGCAGCACTCTAAAATCACGGACAATATTACCTGTTCCGGCAAAGAAAGCATAGGTAACATCGGAATTGATATATTGAGAAACAGGCTGCACCATCATCTGAGCGGAATCGGCAAAATACATGGAAACCTTTTTACCGTCGCTGATCAATACCTGCCGGTCCGGGGTGAGATAGTCCCATCGGATGCGTCCAGGCTTAAAAATTACCAACTTGCCTGCGCCAAGCCGCTTACGGGTTGTCATCGGCACCGAGGTAGACTGCTTGAAATCGGCAGTCATGGTCTTGGTCTCTTCATAACGGGCCTGGAGTTTTTGGGCAAGCTCAAGCGGGGCAGAAGCAGCAGCGAGACCTGAGCCGGGGAAGACCGTCAGAAAAACGAGACCAGACAACACCGAGAACAGATATTTTTCAAAAAAACAGATAGGTTTCATGGCAAATGACTCCGGGTTACGCCGTTACAGCGAGATAATCTGGTCAAATTGACGAGCAAAAAGACAGCACAGTTAACGGCTCCCAAAAATATCAGAGGTGACTTTCTCCAGGGTTATGGGTCTCCCAAAAACCTTTTTGGCTATATCGACAGCCGCATCGGTTACGTCGGAGACATAATAATGGCTTTGCCCGCTGCGCTCGAGTTCCTGCTCAACAGTCGGGTTGTTTTCAAGAAAAACAGCCAGACTTTCCGCCACAACTTCGGAGGAATCGATGATCGCCACCCGCTTGCCGATACGCGGCTGAATCAAATCCTTCAACAACGGATAATGGGTGCAGCCCAGAACAAAGGTGTCGACCTGCTTGAGCCGGAGCGGCTGAAGATAGCGGCGGAGAATCATCTTCGTCTCCCGCTTGTCCAGCCAACCTTCCTCAACCAGCGGAACCAGAAGGGGGCAGGCCTGAGAATAAACGGTGTACGCCGATTGCGCGGCTAAAATCTTTTTTTCATACACCCCGCTCTTGATGGTGGCCCGGGTGCCGATCACTCCGATCCGGCCGGAACTGCTCGCAGCGACAGCCTTACGCACAGCCGGGGTGATAACCTCAAAGATGGGTACGGGAAACTCCTGCTGGAGAATCTCTGAAGCCACGCTGGCTGCTGTATTGCAGGCAACGATGATGATCTTTGCTCCCTGGGCGAGGAGAAACTCCGTGTTCTGCCGGGAATAGGCAATAATGGTCTCCGGACTCTTGGAGCCATAGGGCGTCCGAGCCAGATCGCCGAAATAGGCTATGCGGTATTGCGGCAGAAGCTGCTCAACAGCCCTGGCCACAGTCATTCCACCCACGCCCGAATCAAAGATACCAATCATGAGACACTCACAAAAAAAGAAAAATCCCGCCGGAATTGATGTTAAAAAACACCGGGAACTATGCTGTTAATTCGGAAAAAAGTCAACATCCATCCCCTGACCAAGCCTCAGCTTCCAGCCGCCTCCCTTTTCTTCCTGACAAAAAAATAAGGGCCCCCGACCTTTCGGTCAGAGGCCCTCACAGGGACCTGTTATCACTCCCCTGTCTTTTCGGCTATTTTTTCCCGGCGGCCGCTTTCTTGGCCTGACCGTTTTTTTTACGCTTGGCAATGGCTTTACGTAAATTATCCGGCAGACCACGGTCCTTGCCTGCTTTCTTGCGCCGCTCGGAAAGTGACTTTGCACAAAGCGGCTGACGCAGTGGGAATCCCCATTTTTCCCGGTACTCTCTGCCGGTCAGACCATGGGAACGCAGATGTTTTGGCGACAGCATCTTGAACTCCTGGCCACATTCCAGACACACTATTTTATTTTTCTGAATGGATTTTTCCGGAGACATGGATGGAGCAGTCACCAACCCGGAAATGCCTTCTGAAATTCCAGCCTGCAATTTTGCTTCGCCTGCCTGCAAAACCTGCAATGCATTAAAAGTAGATTGCAATGCCAGAGTTATCTCCTCTGTATTCATTGCCTTTGAAGCACATTGCGACTGAACCAGATCCGCCGCCATTTCAACAAGCGATTTTCCCATTTTTACATCCTCCGCCATTGATCATTGCAATTAAAAAATATATAGAACCATACCTATCGCAAAACAAATAGCAAAGCAAGTTTTTTCCATTCATCACCAGATAGCACAATGAACGAACAGACAACAAATTAGCATTGCTCACTGTTTGCTTTTCATTGCTTCCTGCATCATCACCCGCCAATGATCAGCACAAAAAAAAGCACCTGCATCCGGTTTCGGAACAGGTGCTGCATATCTCGCCTTTACTCTTCACCGCTCAACAGCCGGTTTCCCGACTACAGATAAGCCGCGGCTATGTATCGCGTCGATCAATCAAATAATTGCTCCCTTCCAGTTTTTTCACGCAATGCTTGAGCTGGGAAGCAACAGAAGAGACCTCGCCATAATGCGTGTATCTGCCGCCGCCGGTTGTCACCGCAGCAATGGAAAGACTCAAAAGCCCAAAACGTGTTTCACGGTCCTGACGATCGCGCCCGACAAACTCGCCGACAGCTATGTCTTCAGCGCTCAGGAACATGTTCCGCACCAGATCGAAATTGGCCAGAATCTTTTTACAGACCGGCTCAACCATCTCCTCGCGGACGATATAAACAAAATCATCCCCGCCGATGTGCCCGACAAAGCTGCCTTTTCTGGCAACTTCGTCCACGACATTTACCATGACCCGGGCCACCATGAGGATCACCTCGTCGCCACGGGTAAAGCCATACCGGTCGTTATAGGGCTTGAAATTATCAATATCTACATAGCAGACAGCATAACCGTCGGGTTCCCCGAGAACCCGCTGAATGGCACGGATAATCGAGGTGTTGCCGGGAAGCCGACTGAGGGGATTGTTATCAAAGGCGCGAATCATGCGGGATTCCGCCAGACGAATCCGAGTGAGCAGAACTTCGGGGGTAAAAGGCCTGGTGATTATGTCATCCACCGGATAATTGTCCCAGTCCAGTTCCACTTGAAGTTGGCTCTCTTCCATGATCAGAAGGATGGGAATATTGGCCTTTTGCAGACAGGCCTTCACAGCCCGAATAAGCTCAATATCTCCGTTTTTCCCGGAAAAACCCTTTTCAGTGATCAGCAAATCAGGGGGGTCTTCCAGCACCAACGACAAAGCATCATGCAGATTCGTGCAATGCTTCATCTTGTAGCCCTTGGCGTCAAGAAGAAGCCTGCAATCCGGCATGATCAGCGAATCACTGCCTGCAATCAGAATACGGGACATTTTCGCTCAACCTCACTCAGGATATGAGAGCGGAAGGTCATGCCGCGCCTTCCTGTTTGCTCTGAATGTCGAGACTGAACCCCTTGACGTCCCAAAGTTTTTCCTCGATCTCCATCAGCAGGGGATCAATGTCGGCGGGGGCAAGAGCCAGCAACTTCCAAGCCTTGTTGTTCAGCGGCGGCACCCAGATATCTCCGGCATGCCCATAGCCCAGCCCTCGGATCATTATATTGGCAAAATGAACAATGGCGCTGGCCTGCTGCTCTTCCTTGGCAAGCTGCGGATCATGATGGCAGGCAATGGGTTCGACAAGTTTGTTGGGAAGATTCCAGCTCTTGGCAAGCCAGCTTCCCACCTCGGCATGATCAAGTCCCAGAATTTCCCGTTCCGCCTCAAATCTGGAGATTTTTTTCTCCTGGGACAGCTCGGTGATCATCGCGTACTCTCGGGGCAGTTCCATCTTTATGGCAACCTTACCGATATCATGGATAAGCCCGGCGGTGCTGATCTCTTCCGGGTCCTTCACCCCCATGTGCCGGGCAAGGACGTTACAGACTACGGCACATCCCAGGGAATGCTCCCAAAGCTCCACATCCTGCGACTCCATGACTTCAAAAATGGAGGCGCTGATGATCAAGCTCTTGATAACATTAAAGCCAAGGAGGATAATGGCGCTGTTTAAGGAACTGATTCGTTGCGGAAAGCCGTAAAATGCCGAATTCACCAGCTTAAGCAGCTTGCTGGCCAGGATATGATCCTTGCTGATCACTCGACCCATCTGCTCGGTGGTCGTGTCAGGATCCTCGGCCATCTTCCCCAGTTTGGCAACGATTCCCGGCAGGGTCGGCAGATTTTTTATCTCCCGCAGCACCTTTTTGAACTGGGCACGTTTTTGCTCATCCATCATTAGCCGCCATTCAGAGTGTGTACCATTGCACTATCGCAAACAGGACTACAGGCCGTAACGATAGTAAACAATATACCGGTTATTTGGCAGCAGCCTCAAAACTCCGCGAGGCTACCAGTTTTGCCTGAATCCGTTTTTTGAGATACATGAGCGGCGCCATATCTTCAACCCGCTGAAAACGTAAATCAATCTCCTGCAATTCTTCCTGCAGGGTCTTTTCCCCCTCAACATTCACGGGATGGCCTTCCACCGTCACATCAACGATGTCCATACTGATCAACCGCTCAATCAAAGCCGGGGTAAGAGGCGTTCCAGCCCCACACAGCACCATCCCGTCGGGGTTCAGGATTTCCTTGGCCAGGATCATTCCCGGACCAGCCTGACCCATCAGTATTCTCTGCATTCCTGTTCCTCCCGTTTTTATGTCGACAAAAGGCACTTAACCCGCACCGGCAGGAGAATCCGTTGCCAGACATTGACAGATCGGGCAACCAGCATTAAATTATACCCTATTTGCAAGAAGGGCCACACCGTAAAGTATATCAAGTTTACAGATGTTTCGCTGGAAACAACAAAAAAAATCTGTTTCCAACGTTTTTTTAACATATCACCGTACTGGACTCAAAACGGAGGGACCAGAAATGCCTATTTATGAATACCAATGTGAAGCCTGCAAAGATGTGATCGAAGCGCAGCAAAGCCTGTCCGACAAACCGCTGACCACCTGCCCCGCCTGCACGGGTAATCTCAAGAAACTTATCTCCCGCAGTTCCTTCCAGTTAAAAGGAGGGGGCTGGTACTCCGATGGCTACAGCAACAGCTCCGGCAGCACAAGTTCACCCTGCCAGACTGCATGCGCCGATGCCGCCCCTTCCTGCCCTGCCAAAGAAGGCCCTGCCTGCAAGTGCGACTGAACGCAAATCACCCCTGGTGATGCCTGGTAATCAAGACCATGGCATCACCGTAGCTGTAAAATCGGTACCCTTTTTCCACCGCCTCCCCATACGCCGCAAGAATGCGTGTCCGCCCCACCAGAGCGCTGACCAGAAACAGCAGGGATGACTGCGGCAGATGGAAGTTGGTGATCAGGTTGTCAACCACCCTGAACTGATAGCCTGGATAAATATAGAGATCGCAAAAACCGCTTCTGGCAACAACCTGTCCCGTACCCTCCGCAGCAAACTCCAGAGCCCGTACCGAGGTTGTGCCAACCGCCCATATTCTCCCCCCTGCAGCCCGCGTTTCGTTAACCAGCGCGGCGGTCTCTTCGGTGACTTTGAGATATTCGGCGTGGATTGCATGCTCCCGAATATCCTCCACCCGCACCGGAGCAAAGGTTCCGTAGCCCACATGCAGGGTGACCTGGGCTATCCGCACCCCCATCGCCTGAATCCTCTCCAGAAGTTCGGGGGTAAAATGAAGCCCTGCGGTGGGCGCGGCCACTGCCCCTGGATTTTCGGCATAGACCGTCTGATAACGTTGCCGATCCTCATCTGTCTGTCCTTCTTCCCGATGGATATAGGGCGGAAGGGGCATTTGTCCGTGCTCTTCCAAAATCCCGGCCAGATCTCCCCTGTATTGCAAGACAACCCGCACTTTGCCGTCCGGAAGCAGCTCCTGCACCGTCCCGCCCAGATTTTCCGAAAAGAACAAACGCCCGCCAGGCTGCGGTCGCTTGGCGCTTTTCACCAAGCCGATCACTACAGCCTTCTGCCAGCCATCCGACTCTCCGTGCACTGACCCTTCTTCCGGAATCGGGTATTCCAGAATCAACAGTTCCACCTTGCCGCCGGTTTCCTTCCTGCCAAGCAGACGGGCCGGGAAAACGCGGGTGTTGTTGACCACCAGAAGATCCCCCGGGGCAAGATAGTCACAGATGTCGGCAAATTTCCGATCCCTGGTCTCCGCAGCCGGGCAATCCACCACCAGCAGCCGAGATGAATCACGTTGGGCCAAGGGATGCTGGGCGATATTCTCCTCGGGCAGCGCGAACTGATAGGAGGCAAGTAAATAATCAGCGTTGCCGGCCATGGTTTCCATTATGATGAGTAATAGAGGGAAATAAGCGCAAACCGGAGATACCCTCTCCCGTCAGGGAAAAAGCCCGGTTCGCTGGGCAAGATAACAAAGCAGAAGGCCAAGACCAAGAGCAAACAGACCTGTGGCCCGCAAGGAGCCTGCCTCCATCTGGCTGAGCCTGGCAAGCCACCGCTGCATAGCCTCGGGAAAGAGGACATAGGGAATCGCTTCCAAAATAAAGACCAGACCAAGCAGGGTGACAAGGAGTTTCATGGCAGCATCCTACCAGTTGGGCAACGCTTTTTCAAGGCAGCTTCACGGTTAATTACAATGACCGCGCACCCGCAAATCCGATTTTCCCGGGCAGCCATATTTTTTCATGTATCATGAAGCAAATAAATACCGGCCCGCATCATACAAACCCGACAAAAGAAGGATGCGGGAAGGAAAGCAAAGAGGTATACTCTCGCACCATGATAATCCGTAAAAAAACACGACAGATCATGGTGGGAAACGTGGCGGTGGGCAATGGCGCACCTATTGCCGTTCAGTCCATGACCAATACCGATACGCGGGATGTGGCTGCCACCGTCGCCCAGGTCGAACGCCTCACCGAGGCGGGCTGCGAGATCATCCGGGTAGCGGTTCTTGACCTGGA
>JAHJTI010000242.1 GCA_018829945.1 Pseudomonadota bacterium
GTGAAGAGATCGCCGGCTTTTTTGAATACCATACCCACGATATCACCCTTGAGCGCCTGGAAGGGTTAATAACCGACCTGGCCGACGGGAATTTACAGCACGAACAGATCCTGGCAGAAGGCGGCCACGGTGCCTATACCCGCAAATCCTTTGGGTATGACGCCGTGGAAACCATTGTGGCCACCGGCCCTAAACGTAAACTGGTGGAAAGCTCAAGGCTGCCCATCGTCTTCGGCGCCCCTTATGGGGACAACATGATGACCGGTACAGTCGGCCTGTTGGAGGCGATTCGCCGCTACCACGGCCTTGAGCCTTTGCGTTATTTATAATAAATCGAAGTATCATGAAAAACCAACCCCGGAAAAAATTTTTTCTATCAAAACATCGCGACTTGCTCATCTGCCTGTTTTTAATCTTTTCAACCCTGGCTGTCTACTGGCAGGTAAAGGACTATGATTTTGTTTATTTTGATGACGACAAATATGTCAGTGAAAATATCAATGTACAAAACGGCCTGACGGTTGATGGTGTCATCTGGGCGTTTACCACCAACCAGTCCAGCAATTGGCACCCGATAACCTGGCTGTCCCATATGTTGGACATTGAATTGTTCGGACCTGATCCAGGCCGGCATCATCTGATAAACCTCTTTTTTCATATTTTAAACGCGCTGCTGCTTTTCATCGTTTTTAAAAAAATGACGGGGCTGTCCTGGCAAAGTGGTGTGGTGGCCGCCCTGTTCGCGTTGCATCCGCTGCATGTGGAATCGGTGGCTTGGATAGCGGAGCGCAAGGATGTGTTAAGCACTTTTTTCGGGATGCTGGCTCTATGGAGCTATGTCCGTTATACAATCCGGCCGACCATCCACAGGTATCTGCTGGTTTTTCTGTTTATGGCGCTGGGGCTGATGTCCAAGCCCATGCTGGTGACACTCCCTTTTGTATTGCTGCTGCTGGATTACTGGCCACTGGGCCGATTTGCTATAGCGGCATCTCCTCTTCCCGAAAGTTCCGGGCAGCGACATCTTTTTCTTCGGCTGGTTCGGGAAAAGCTGCCCTTCTTTCTACTTGTTGCGATTTCCAGCATTATAACCTATTTGGTTCAGCAGCAAAGCGGCGCGCTCAGACCGCTGGATGCGGTGCCGGTTGGCGTCAGGGTCGCCAACGCTCTGGTCTCCTATGTTAAGTATATTGGAAAGATGTTTTGGCCGGCTGACCTGGCAGTCCTATACCCGTATCCGTCCATGTTCAACCCATGGAAGGTAGCAGGGGCATTCTTTTTTCTGACAGCCATAAGTGTTTTTGCCGTATGGATTGTCAAACGGCGGCCTTATGTTGCCGTCGGCTGGTTCTGGTATATGGGAACGCTGGTGCCGGTAATCGGACTGGTGCAGGTCGGCATTCAGGCCATGGCCGACCGATACGCCTATGTCCCCCTGATCGGTATATTTATCATCATTGTCTGGTCTGCTTCCGAGCTGGTCTCAACCTTTACCCGCGTAAAAATCGTTCTCACAACCATGACCGCAACGGTTCTGTTGCTCCTGATGGCAGCCACCCTGAAACAGGTACGCCACTGGCAGAACACAATGACACTTTTCGAACATACCCTGGCGGTAACGAACAATAACTGGTTGCCGCATTTCAATCTGGGTTTTGCTCTTGATAGGCAGGGTCAAACCGAAGCGGCCGTTGCACATTATCAGGAAACCTTACGCATCAAACCCGACTATGAACAAGCCCTCAACAACCTGGGGCTCGCCCTTGATAAACTGGGCCGATATGATCAGGCGATCAGACATTATTCAGCAGCGCTGCAAATCAACCCGAATTTCGAAAAGGCCCTCAACAACCTGGGGCTCGCCCTTGATAAACTGGGCCGAACCGATGAGGCTATTACCCATTATCGGGAAGCCTTGCGCATCAAACCGAATTACGAAAATGCCCTCAACAACCTGGGGCTTGCCTTGGAAAAACTGGGCCGAACCGATGAGGCCATCACCCATTACCGGAAAGCCCTGCGCATCAAACCGAATTATGAGCGGGCGCACTACAATCTCGCCAATGCCCTGCATCGAAAGGGACTCATCGATGAGGCTGTTGTGCATTACCTGGAGGCTATCCGCATCAAGCCTGATTATGAGGTCGCCCGTAACAATCTGGGGATTGCGCTTTTTCAAAAAGGAAATATCGATGGGGCTATCAGAGAGTTTCGGGAGGCCTTGCGGATAAATCCGGATTCCGCCAACGCCAAAAACAATCTGATGCGGGTGCTGGCCGTCCAAAGGGAACGACCGTAAAAAAACCGGATTTAAGGTTTTTATTTGGAACTTTTCGACAGACTCTGCATTACGGATTATAGAATTTAAAACAGGTACGCGAAGCTGGCCGACAAATTCTCCATTACCCTCTCGTGGGGCGGTATCTCCATTACAGTGGCGCCTCGATAGCCTATCTTTTTCAGCACACGCATCTGACGAAGACAGTCCACGTCGCCTGAATCGATGGTCGGGTGCGGTTTCCCGTCACGGGTCTGCTTGAAGTGCACAATCTTGAGGAAGTCCGACGGCGTTAACTCGATCTCGGCTACAGGATCGCTATTTGGAAAACGCGGAAGCTGATTTGCTGGGTCAGGGCAGATACCCAGAAACCTGCCGGCGTTCCTGGGCAATCGGTCGCGGACCATCCTGACCAGCAACGTCATGCCCGCGATTGTCTGCCCCACGTTCTCGATGGAGAGGACCACGCCTTGTTGAGACGTTTCGCGAGTAAGATCGGCCACCTGCCCAAGCGCCATAGCCGGAACCTGTCTTTCGTCTGTCCAAGCGACGTCGTACGATGTCCTGTCCACTATGCGCAGCTGGGGGACATTCGCATTCAGCACTTTGGCCGCTTGAAGTGCGGACTGGAACTGCTCTCCGCGAGGATCGGTTTCCCTGGAAAGGCACGGCCACTCAATGGCCAAATTGAACGAGAGCTGGGGAAAACCGCTTGCCATCTCCGCAAGCTTTTGCGTCGCCGGTCGCCATGTTTCACCGTCCCCCGTCTCGTAGTCGCCCATGAAAGTCTGGCGCAGCTCTATCTGCCGTGCCCCACGCGTCTGGGCGTCCTGCACCAATTTTTCCAGATCATGGTTCGAAAGCTGTAATTTCCAGGAATTGGAGATGGCCCCGGGTATCATACAATTCCCTCATAAAAGGACAGGGATGGAGTAAATGAAAAGTTATTAGTCAAAAGGGGTTACAGTCGATACTGCAACCCCTTTATTCACATGGTAGGCACGCGCGGATTTGAACCGCGGACTTCTACCGTGTCAGGGTAGCGCTCTCCCCCTGAGCTACGTGCCTGAATTGGTTAGCTCGATAGCACTTAATGGGATTCCTGTCAAGCCATAAGGAAATCCTGTTAAGAAATTGACTTTTGGGGGGATTTAATACCAACGGGCGCACCCGTTCGTGTTCAACTTGAGATAAATTTTCCTGAGATAAATTTTCCTTGACAATAGCCTTTATTATTTTTATTATCTAACAAAAAGTTAACTTCCCCTACGGTTTCGACCTAGGGTGCGGGGCCACTCCGGTGGCCCCTGCTTTTATAATGATAGTGATTTGGCCGAATCTCTCAGGCTTGTAAAAACCCAGCATAAAAAGATGATCGGTTTAATTACGCCAGGCAAGACCCATCCTTCAAAAGAACTGATGCAATACGCCAATTTCAACAAAAAAGTTAGAGAGGGTATATTGGCCGCATCTCAACTACCCGACCCAATCCCAGGTACAACTATCAAAAAGCCTTCCACTTGGTAAAAAACAAGAGGCGGGGTGAGGGGACTTTCTATTTTATCCGGCTCGATTATGAGGACGCGGCTTCTGCCCGCCACCGCCAGGAAGTCACTAAGGACAAAACCCCGGATGTCCTTGCCTATCTTTTACTGGTTGCCTTTGTGGGGGCGCTCATAAGCCTCTTTGTCATCGAGATCCCGGAGGCCAACCGATCCCTTGTCTATTCCATGCTGGGGGCATTGGGAACCCTCACTATCACCGCCTGCGCCTATTTCCACGGCTCCAGCCGGGGATCGGCCCGCAAAGAGCAGCAGATCAATGAACTGAAGTTAAAGGGTATATAACCAATAGACACCTTTCGTGTCAGTTAATAAATTTTCGGGGTGGGTTAATTTGAACTTTTCAGATTTTTCTGTTAATAGTCAATCGGCTTGATTAACATTCACAAATCCAAGGTGTATTATGAATGATGAATATAAATTTACGATTAAAATCAGTAACACCAAGCCGGTAGAGTTGATTGATTTGACAAACAGCCTTTTTGGTATAGGTGATGAATACAAGCGATTTATCATTAAAACAGACGGTGCGCATGCTGAAGAAGAAGTTAAATTGTTTATTAAGGAAATTAAAACTGGCAGTATTGTTGCCGATATTGTTGCTATGGCCCCATATGCCCTGCCAATTATTCAGCACGGGTTAACAATTATTAGTTTTGCCGATTATCTTAAAAAAGGAATTAATTATTTTCTCGGCAAGGAAAAAAAAGAGCCTGAACTAGAAAGGGCAAATTACGAAAATTACTCAAATATTTTAGAACCAGTTGCTAAAGATAACGGATCACAATTAAACTTAAGCACAACAGTTAATGGAGATGTAAATGTGTTTGTTAATATAAATAGTGTTGAGGCAAATGCTGTGCAAAACGGAATAAGAAAAAAACTGGATTCCTTGAATGAGCCTGTTTATGGAAGAAAAAACAAGGTGTTAATGTATTGGTACCAAGCAAGGAAAGATACTAAAAGCAAGGCGGGTGATCGTGCCATTATTGAATCAATTTCATCCATGCCAGTCAAAGCGATTATGGATGAATTAATAAAAAAAGAGGTGCTTTCTAGTGCGGAAAATCCTTTTAAGATGGCTTATGTTGTTGATGTTGAGGTAGAAACTATTAAAAACAAACCTGCTGTTTATAAGATATTAGAACTGTACGATCAGTTTGAAATTGACAATAATCAAACCAAACTTTTTGAGTAATTTGAGGGAAATAAAATCGGACCACTTCGTTACCTCTATCGCAATTTCTGCAAAGAACTGCAGATTAATGAATTGAAGTTAAAAGGAGTTTAGATCGCCGTTGTTTTATATTCCCTAAAGCCATCAACCAATTGCTTGAATGAGACAGGCTTGAATTTCTCAAAGTTATCCTGGTCCACGTAAACAAAATCGTAGTTCACATCCGACTGTACGCGGTTGATATCGTCGCACCACTGCCGTAAGCGAAACATCTTTTGCGGTACATCCAGAGCTTCCTGTCCCTTTGTTTCGACAATGACGATTCGTTTATTAGATAGTTTGACTAAAAAGTCCGGATAATAGTTGGAAATGTCTCCGTCCGCGTTAACATAGTCCAGTTTAAAATGCACCGCTAAATAATTCTTGGAATAAGATACCACATCGGAACAATTTTCCAGAAAATTGGCAAACAGCAACTCAAAATGGCTGTCTCCAATAATGCGGTTAAAGACGCTTTTCTTCGGGACAAGGTAACCTTGATCCTTGGCCACAAAAGGGCGTGTCTGGCGTAACTTGATCGTGTCCCGGATTTCGGCATCGCCTTTGTCCCGGACAGTCAGCGCGTTGATAGCCTTTTTGAAGGTCTCAATCAGTGTCTTGGTGGCGGTCAGTTCTGACAGGTTGCGTAATGTATTGAGATCTTCCAGTTCCACGGGGTGGTCAAACAACTCCTCTTGCACAAACGACTTGACCTTGCCATACAGTACGTCATAGCCACTAACTAGGCGCAGATCCTTCATGATAGTCTGTGCGAAATAGCCGATCACGCTGCGGTAGTCTGCAACGCCGGCCGTGTCGAGAATGGTGGTATGTGTAATCTCACCCTTTGTGATGTCTCTAAAAACGATCTCCCTCTGTTCTTCCTCGCTGAACTGCAGGTAGAGTATACGCTGATGCCCCATCGCACTAACATTCAATTCGCTCAGATTCTTATACTCTCTATAGATACGCGGCGTTAGCACCGGGATTTCAATGTCTAGTGCGGCGATATCCTTCTTTTCGTTTTCCTTGTCAACTTCGACCACCAGCGGGGTCTTTGGCCCCGTCCCTTCCCCCATTGCCTTTCGTTCAAGCACCACACCTTCAGCCTGAATGGATTCCACGAAATCCATGAAGGCATTGGTACCGACCACGCTGACGTACTCTTCCACATCGCCGGGATACATTTTGCGCAATCCCCGACCCAGCGTCTGCTCGGGTAAAATGTTGCTCTTGGCCGAATAGGCACGTAGTCCCACGATGGTGGTGACATTCTTCACGTCCCACCCCTCTTTGAGCATCATAACCGAAATGATGGCCTTGTACGGGCTGTCCATTCCGTCTATCTCATTAGCCTGCTTGCGCAGTTTTTCCAGTTCCTCCTTGGCTTTACCCGAAACAGATTCGGAAATCTCGCCGTTGTTCTTGGTGTGAATGACCAGCACGGCGTCTTTCAAGTCCGGGTAATGCCCTTTCAAATAATCGGCCACGTCGTCGCAGTTGCGGGTGTCGTCGGTCATTACGAACAGGATCGCCTTCTTGCCCATTTTTTCATGTTCGACATATGCCTTGCGCCATTCGATCACGCCTAGATGAATATAGTCGGCGTATTTCTCAGTGTACTTCGCGCTCTGGCTCTCCTGCAATTTCGCGCGACTCGGTGCGTCGGGCAGGACCGGATGCTTGACAACGTTCTGCGAGATGGCCTCCACCAGCGGGTAATCAGCCACGGTCTGCACGAAAATCGCCCCGTTGTTGTGCTTGGGCGTGGCCGTCGTGTCTACCTGCATGGAAAGGGCCGCCCCTTTCTGTTTCAGGCGGTTGTGGATATCTTCGATGGATTTGAACCAGGCCATGCGAGGATCGTGAATATGGTGCGCCTCGTCATTTAACACCATCAGTTCGTCAATGTCCCGCACGATCATCCCCAGGTCCACCTTGGAATCTGTGGTCGCGCCAGTAGGCCGCTTGCCCAGGAAATACTCCATCGTATTCCCATCATCCGGCGACGGTGGTATGTCCTCGCCCGAATAAACACGGTGAATGTTTGTCAGGAATATATTGCCCGTAGGCCGGGTTATACGAACCTCGTCTTGCAGATGCAGAGTCAGTTGAAAATCGTCGCGCCAGTTGCGCCCGTCAAAGCCGTTATCAGGCAGCACAGGATCATCAAAGAAGATACGAAGTCCTTGGAAGTCCCGGTAAATACGGTCCAGAACGATGATGTTGGGCGTTATGACCAGGAAGTTCCGCGCCAGTTCCGATTCCGGCTCATAGATTTTGTGAAAGAAACTCCACGCCAGCGCCAAGCTCATGACCTTGGTCTTGCCGCTGCCCGTCGCCATTTTTACCACGAACCGTCGCCAGGTTTCGTCGAACATGCCCCCTGATACAAGGCCGCTGGAGTCGAAGCGCATCAGATCATGCTTATCCTGCACCCCTACCACGTCGTACAGATAAATGATTGTTTCCAGCGCCTCTCGCTGCGCAAAGTAGTATTCAAACTCCACCATCGTGCCGTCGGCCTTCGGTAACAGATGCAGCGTCTTGAACCACCAATTGAGCAGGCTCCTGCTGGTGTCCGTCGCGCCCACATAGCCCCCATTCCGGAACTCCTTCACCTTCTTGCGCAGCTCAGCCACCAGCGGCGGCATGAGCTTTTCCATGCTGCTTTCCCTCAACGCCTCATCGGCGGGAAACCAGCGAATGCCCGGATCGAGAACCGCGTGCGGGGATTGCGGAAAGTCTTTATGCAGTGCCATTATTTTTTCCCTCCCACGGTAACTTCGACTATCGTCATGGTGTCATTACCGAAAATGTCCACCACCTTGACCGCGATCTTCCTCCGCCCCGGCGCGCATTCGTGGAAAACGCTTTTCAGCTCCAGCGACCGGTCTTTCTTCGTGCGGAAACTCTGCCACTCGTTCTCGAAAATGTAATCCCCCGTCCAGCGTTCTTCCCATTCCCCGCTTTCTTCGTTTTTCACTCGCACAATCTCGCGCTTGTTCTCGAAGTTGAAGTCCACCGCCCAGTAATCAATCCAGTCCGTCCAGCTCTTGGTGAGCATCTCGCGGGTGACGATACCATCTTTATCTTTGCTCACCTTTACGATCCGCCCTTTCTCCACCACGATCCGGCTGCCCTTGTTCTTGATCGCCGCCTCTGCGTTGGCAATCGAGTCCTGTGAATAGAACACCGAGAAGTCCGTCAGCTCCACCGCTATGCTGTTCTTTTTTACGTGGGGTTTGACCTCGATGGCAGCTACATCGTGGAACACCACCTGGTTTTTCTCCACCGCCCGTTTGTCGAACACCTCTGCGGGGATGTATTTCGGCGCGATGTCAATTCCCTTCGCCCGCGCTTCGTCCAGCACGTTGGGGAACAACCCCATCTCGAACTCGAAACCCAGGATGTCCACTTTGGTGATGTGTTTCTTGCGGCATTCCAGGATGATCTCCTCTACGAAGAGCCGCGTCACCGGCAGGTTCACCGGTCCGACGGCCACCAGTCGCCCGGCCTTCTTGCCGTGGAATGCGGTGAAGCCGATTGTTTTTTCCGCCCGATAGGCCCGTAAGATCAAGTCGAGGAAGGCGGTTTCCTTTTCTTCCAACTGTTTTTGCTGCTCCGCCTCGCGCAGGTTTGGGTTCACGCCGATGTAATGCTGTCGCTCGTACTTGCCCATGTTGAGGATTTCGAAGGCGCGGTAGTTCTTACCCTCGGCCTTCAGTTGCCGCTGCACGCCGATTAGCCGCTTGCGCGTGATGTGGATGGCAAACTTGCCCAAGTCCGAGACGATCCACTTGCGGCCGTTCTTTTCAGCAACGGACGCAGTAGTGCCGGAGCCGCCGAAAAAATCAGCAACGAGGTCGTTTTCGTTAGAAGAGGCTTTGATAATGCGTTCAAGCAAGGCTTCAGGCTTTTGGGTTGGATACGCAACTCTTTCCGCCGATTGTGAATTTATTGGTGGAATATCACACCAAATATCTTCAACGGGGTTGCCCTTTGAATCGTCCAAATACCTTTTGACACGCGGCATTCCTCCGCCTGAGATTACAATCCTCCCTTCCGCCATGCCCTCATCGATTCTGTCTTGAGACCAAATCCAATGTTTGCCGGGTGGCGGAGCTATTACTTGATTTCCAAAACACTTGGGTTCTCCCTGGCCGGATTGAGAGAAGTTGTCAAGCATATACCGTCTATTGGTCTCAGGGTCGATGTTTGAATAATGCTGTTCGATTCTCTCGTCAGCAAGCGGGACATAGGGTTTATTAAAAACAAACTGCTCAGTCTTCGCGTAAAGAAAAACGGTGTCTGATACATTTCCATACCCTTTCGCTTGGCCTTTAGATGACCTGATTTTCTGCCACGATATATGATTGATGAATCGGTCTCTTCCAAACACCTCGTCTAAAATAACACGCAGAAA
>JAHJTI010000243.1 GCA_018829945.1 Pseudomonadota bacterium
GCCATTCCGGGAGAGGAACCCATGGCCCTTTTCCCTGAAGAACGCTACGCTAAGGTACCGGGAACCTATTTCGTCCCCACGGCCAGCTGCCTGCGCAACTGGCTCACCCGCACAGGCTTTGCCGAGGTTGAGGTTTTTTGCAGTCATCCCATGAGCAGCGATGAGCAGCGCAAAACTGAATGGATGACTTTTGAATCATACGAGGATTTTCTCGACCCGCGCAACCCATCCCTGACCGTGGAAGGATATCCGGCCCCGTTGCGTGTATTTCTTCGGGCGGTAAACCCCTGATCTTCTGACTCGTGATGGTGTGGCAAAAGCCATGGGTAAGAGCAAACCCTCCGGCACACTTGATTTCCTCATGAAATAACTGGTAAGTACATATAAACCCTCTACCCAAAATGGTGGCAACTTGGCAAAACCAAACTATCAATACGAGAAGCGGCAACGAGAACTGGCAAAGAAAAAGAAGAAAGAAGAAAAAAAGCAGACCTTGCTTGAAAAAAAGGGGCTTCATCCGGAAGCTGAGTCGGATAATCCTTCGGACACAGGGACTGATTGAATGCCTGCTTTTCCCTTGTTGACGGAAACAAACGGAACTCGCATCTCCCCAAGTTCACGGATTTATTTCAACTTACCCACTTGACTTCCAACGGGACATCCGCATAGTATGGAGTATACCAAGGAGGTATATACCATGGCTATCACGATCAACAACAGTAGCAGCTCTTTTGCCGTAAACCAACTGGAGCGCAGCCAGAAAAACCTCTCCTCTTCTTTGGAAAGAATCGCTTCCGGACGGCGCATCAACAAAGCGGCAGACGATGCGGCCGGGATGGCTATTGCCGACAGCCTGCTCAGCCAGGCCCGTGGAACAGGACAGGCGTTGCGTAATGCCAACGATGCCATTTCCATGGCCCAAGTGGCAGACAGCGCCCTTGGCCAGTCATCGGCTCTGGTGCAATCCATTCGCGAAAAAGCTATTCAGGCGGCAAACGCCAGCCAGAACGCGGAAACACGCAAAGCTCTTCAGAACGACATCAACACATCTCTGGTCCAGCTTAACAAGATTGCCCAGGACACTTCCTACAACGGGCAGCAGTTACTTTCCGGCACCTTCTCCGGCAAAGAAGTGCAAGTCGGCGCCAACAGCGGCGAAACCATCACCTTATCCATCGCCTCGACAACTACGGACAAACTCGGCAACCCGACCCTGGGCACTCTCTCCGAAGTCAATGTTCTGACCCAGGAAAGCGCCCAGTCCGCCATCAAGATCGCCGACGCAGCTCTGGAGCAAATCAACGCTACCCGGGCCGACATCGGCTCCACCCAGAATCAGCTTTCTTCCACCATCAACAACCTTGCCACCACTGGCAGCAACCTGCTTTCCGCCGCTTCGACCACTGCCGATGTTGATCTGGCTGAAGAAACCATCAACTTCACCTCCATGAAAGTGCTGACCGAGGCAAAAGCCTTTGCCCTGGCCCAAGCAAAGAACATGAACAAGCAAAATGTGTTGAGTCTGTTGCAGGGATAACTACCGGATTATCGTCGGAGAAAGGCGGTTATTGCCGAATTACACAAAAAACCCGAATCGTCTTGCATGGCGATTCGGGTTTTTTTCAGGAATACATCGGGGAAATTTCTTTTTCAGTTGCTGGCTTGACAGCTTTGCGCGATGTCTGTGCGTTGTCCGCAAAAGATAGAGCCTTGGCAGGACAATTCACTACACAGTTTCCGCAACGCATACAATCTGTGCTTTTAACCACTCCAACGTTCTTCACCATGCCGGGATTGGTTTCGATGGGACAGACTTTTTCGCACAGTCCGCACTCCCGGCAACTCTCGCTGACCTGAAGCAGATAGGTCCGGGGAGCAATCAGTCCCTGAAAAAGAGCCATGGGGCAGATGCTGCACCATGACCTTGGTTTCCAGAACAGGCCAATGGCTATTGCCATTCCTGTGGAAATGGTCCACATCATCACAAAAGCAGCGCCAATTTTCCCAGAATCACCGTCGGCAAGAATCAGCCGGGATGTCAGGAGGCTCATCATCAGAATAAAGATAGTCCACCGGAACCATTTCGCCTTGAAAACCGGAAGAATTTTTTTCTTACGGCTGAACAAAGAAAGTCCCCGCTCGAAAAGACCGCCCATACCGCAGAACCAACCACAGTAGTAGCGACCGCGAAACAGTGAAAGGATGAGCATAAAAACCAGCATTGCTATGGCAATGTACCCCAGATACGGCCAAAAATATCCGCCTACCACCACGAGCGGCACGAGCGGCGCAAGTCCAATCTGCCAATTTTTACGATTTTTCGCTTCTTTCATCCTCATCACCCACCGGAATATGAACCGCAATTTCCACCTGAACAACCACCGGAGGCCCCCCTGCCGATGCCAACACCAAAAGATTAAGAATATAATTAAAGAATTTAATTACTAAATAAGAAAAAGCTTAACCTTTGTCAAGTTATAATCTTCGCCCTTGTACACAAAAAACAACCTCAATAAAAATCGCAACAACGGAACAATGCGATCAAAATTCAAGCATACGCCAAACTTTTCCGCATGGAATCCAGATCAGCGTACCAAAAAAAATAACACAGAAAAGGAGCAAGTTTTTTTGCTCGGACAAGAACAACCAGGAAATCACAATCGGAGTAATACAGGAACTGCGGGATTATCTATGATATGGCGGGACTGAGAGCTTTCACCTGCGGGGTTTCAAACCGGCTTCAAGACGCAACACCATTCTGGCAAGTTTCTGGTTGTCCGCAACCTGGTCAACCATATTCGCTTTGAAATTTTCCCTGGCGAATTGCGCTGCGGTCCTGCCATCTTCCGCTACGACACGAGGATCAGCACCCCGATCAAGAAGCAGATTAACAATCTCAATCCGGCCATTTTTGGCAGCTGCCATCAGCGGGGTCATTAGGTTTTTACCCACCCGGCAGTTCGGATCCGCCTTGTAATCCAAAAGAAGAGCGGCGATGCGTACATCCTCCTTGTGGGATGCGAGCCATAGCGGCGTTCTGCCGTCATGATCGGCAACATTGGGGTCCGCGCCAAAGTCCAGCAATCGGGAAACAATGGCCGGATTGCCTGGAGCGATAGCGCAGTGGAGCGCGGTGGTCCCGTCATCCGTGGCAGAATTCACGGCATCGATGCCGGCCTTGACCAGTACATGATCGACACCTTCCTCAAAACCCTGAGCAGCAGCCTGCATGAGAATGGTCTTACCGGTCGCATCGACCAGAAAAAAATCATCCTGCCGGCGAAACCGACCGAAAAAACCAGCATTGCCATCTTCACCATCTTTATCCCGCGAATCCAATGACTTGCTCACCCTTACCAGAAAAAAAGTGACAATTGCCACAAGGATAAAGAGAGCAAAAATGGCTGTGTATCCATCGGTCATGCTATGAAACTCCTCTGCTATATTCCGACACTTTTAAAATCAAGAGCCAACGATATCAACAAGAGCGCGCCTCATCAAAGCCGACGGCACAACGTGCTTGCCGCAGCAACGCATCTTAACGACGGCATCAACAGCATAGCATTGAACGCCACAGAGGCAAAGAGATGAAGGGCAGGTGCGTTTTTTTGTTGCTCTTTTAGGGACAATCGCGAATAGTGCCGCTTACTATCAGCAAAGGAAAATGCGGTATGACCACCCCCTCCGAGAAAATACCAGGCAAACAACTGACAGCCCTTTCGCTGGCCGCACTGGGCGTTGTTTTTGGCGATATCGGCACCAGCCCCCTCTACGCCATGCGGGAATGCTTTCACGGCGAATATGGTATCGCGGTGACTGCCGGCAACGTGCTTGGCGTTTTGTCCCTTATATTTTGGGCCCTGCTGCTCATTGTCAGCATCAAATACCTGGGCTTCATCCTCCGGGCGGACAACGAAGGCGAAGGCGGAGTCCTGGCCCTGACCGCCCTTATAAAGCCCAAAAACATCAAACCGCGCACCCCCCGATGGGCATTGGTGGGACTCGGCCTTTTTGCCGCCTGCCTGATGTATGGCGACGGCATGATTACTCCGGCCATCTCGGTATTAAGCGCCGTTGAGGGTGTAAAAAACATCACTCCGTTGTTTGAGCCCTATATCATCCCTGCCACTATTATCATTCTGACCGGGCTGTTTCTTCTCCAAAAAAAAGGCACTGCCAAGGTTGGCAGTCTGTTCGGGCCGATCATGCTTATTTGGTTCAGCATGCTCGCCGTCCTCGGCATTGCTCAGATCGTTAGCTGCCCGCAGGTGCTGGTCGCTGTTTTCCCCTGGCACGGCATCAGCTTTCTTATTGAAAACAAGGTTCACGGCTTCATCGTGCTGGGCGCTGTTTTCCTCGCGGTCACTGGAGCCGAGGCAATCTACGCCGACATGGGCCATTTTGGCAAACGGCCCATCCAGTTGGTCTGGTTTCTGATCGCCTTTCCGGCGCTGGTTTTAAATTATTTCGGCCAAGGTGCCCTTCTGCTTGTCAGGCCGGAAGAAGCGTACCACCCTTTCTACGCCCTGGTTCCCAACTGGGCCATGATCCCCATGGTTCTCCTGGCCACCTGTGCCACCATCATTGCCTCCCAGGCTGTGATCACCGGCTCTTTTTCCCTCACCCGCCAGGCGATCCAACTGGGGTACCTCCCACGGCTGCCTATCACCCACACCTCATCCTCCCACATCGGCCAGATTTATGTGGGACCGGTGAACTGGGCACTGATGCTCTGCACCATCGGTCTCGTTTTAGGGTTTCAATCTTCAAGCAAACTGGCAGCCGCCTATGGCGTGGCAGTAAGCGCCACCATGCTGATCACCACCACCCTCTTTTTCGTGGTCGCCAGCAAGCGCTGGGGCTGGAGCCGGCTGACTGCCGGACTTATCGCCGCCCTGTTCTTTATAGTTGATCTGCCCTTCTTCGGGGCGAACATGAGCAAGATCTTCCATGGCGCATGGTTCGCCCTGGCTATTGGCGGTTTCTTTTTCCTGGTGATGCTGACCTGGGAACAGGGCCGTGAAATACTCGGCAAAAAAATGCGGGGATTGACCCCTCGGCTGGAAGAATTCAGGAAAATGCTGACAAACTGCCCACCCCAGCGAATCAACGGCCAAGCCGTATTCCTGACCCGGAGTCACGACATCGTTCCTGCCGCGCTGATGCACAACCTGAAGCACAACAAAATTTTACACTCCGACGTGGTTTTTCTGAATATTCGAACCGAGGAAATCCCCCGGGTACCGAATTTCGAAAAAATCGAAGCGGAAAAACTCGGCCCGGGCCTCTATAGAATTATCGCCCACTATGGTTTCATGGAAGAGCCAAAGATTGACACCATTTTCGCCCTGTCTCGCAGCAAGGGGATAAACCTGGATATGAAAGAAACCAGCTTTTTCCTGGGCCGGGAAAAACTCTCCATCGGGGAACAACCGGAAATGTCGCGCTGGCGCTCTCTTCTTTTTCTGTTTCTGGCCCGCAACGCCATGGATGCCGCAGCGTTTTTTGACATCCCCTCAAATCAGGTCATCGAAGTCGGCATCCAACTGGAGTTGTAACTTCGATTGCCGGGATTCAAAAGACTTACACTTGAAGCTTCACTGATTATTCGGCAAGACAATCAATCTTCCGGTTCCTGAAGTAGAGAAGAATATCTCCCGCCACCATTGCGCCGTTCAGGATATACAGACCAATCACCGGATCGGGACTGAAAAATATCTTGTGCAGAATGCCGGAGACATACCCCATAAAAACCACTGCCAGAAAAAAAAGGCTCTTGCCGGCATTGGTCCGGGATCGGTAGGACCGATACAAAGAAAAAGGCCAGGCCGCGCCAAAACAGACCAGCATGGCAATTTCAAAAATACTCATATTCCCCCCAATTGCTTCCGGCAAGCTAATTCCAAACCTGTAGAATTAACCCCTTTTTTCTTTGCACAAAACCATCAATATTGCATCGAACAAAAAAGAACGGTACTATTTCCAGAGGATACAAGGAACGGCGTGCATCGGCGCAACTCCTTTCCGAAACACGCCCAAACCGGACTCACCAAGCCGCTCACCTTCTCAACAGAGAACTTTTCCATGGCAAAAAAATCGTTCCGCCTTGCGCTGATCATCTGTTCGGGCCTGTTCCTGGCTCTTTCCCCTGCTTCACCTGTCCTTGCCACAAAAAACATCACGCTCCTGGGCGGCCCGGCCGGGGGCACCTTTCAACAGGTGGCCAACGCCATCGAAGCATCCCCGGGAATCAAAGAGATCTCGGCCGTGAATCTCACTGTTCGACCATCAGCAGGTTCTCTGGAAAACCTCCAAAAAATCCACGCAGGGCAAGCCGATTTCGGCCTGGTTTATTCCGGCCATGCCTATCTTGGCCGCATCGGCTTGCTGCAAGACGACGGCAATGTTTACAACAGGGTGCTGGCCGTGGCCTCCCTCTACGGAGCCCCTGCTCAACTCGTTGTCCGTAAGGGCTCCGGGATACGCAGCGTCAAGGACCTCAAAGGAAAAAAAGTGGGAGTCGGAAGCCACGGGTCAGGAGCCCTTGCCAACTGCGAGCTTTTTTTCAGGCATCTGGGCGTCTGGGATACCATCATCCCGGTTCATATCGGCTACAATGAAGTGGCCATCGCCTTTGCCAACAAGCAACTCGACGCGTTCTGGCTGTTTACCGGCTTTCCCAACAGCGCCGTCGAGCTCGCTGCCAGAACCGGAAAAATCGATCTCATTAATCTCGACGCCGAAGCCAAGGCCAGCGGATTTTACAAGAAATATCCCTATTTCACCAAACGCATCCTGCCGGCGCGAACCTATCGGGGGGTTGCCCACCGCACCCGATCATTCCAGGATTCCACCCTCTGGGTAGCCAACGCCGATGTGCCTGACGAAGTGGTTTACCGTATGCTTTCCACCATCTACAACAAAAAAAGTCTACGTCACATGAGGCAGCAGAACCCTGCACTAAAAGACATGAGCATACGCTCCGGCCCAAAGGGCGTCATCATCCCCATGCATCCGGGCGCCATCCGATTCTGGAAGGAAAAGGGACTCCTTTGAAACTGTACCCGGCTCATCGGGGCACAATCGGCAGGTACCTGGGCTGCCAGCCCATCATCTCCACCAGGCGCTGCAGACGGTCCCGCTTGTAATCATGCTGATAAGCGCTGTACACGCAGGGCTTGGCAACACCCCGGCTGATGGCGGTCTCACCCACGGCCAGCGCCACAGCCAAACTCACCTCCCGCAGCATGGACACCGACGGCAAAAGGATGCCCTTCTTAAGGTCCGCGACAGGCACTTGCTCTGCAACCGCCTGTGCCGCTGCGGTAAAAAACTGAGGCAGCACTTCCTGCGCGCCTGAGGCCATGACCCCCAACCCTACTCCCGGAAAAATAAAGACATTGTTGCACTGGCCGACTCTGACCGGCAACCCTCCGAGAACCACCGGCTCAAAGGGACTGCCCGTGGCGACCAGAGCGCTTCCCGAGGTCCACTTATAAATGTCGGCAGGAACCGCCTCGGCCTGGGCAGTAGGATTGCTGAGCGGCAGAATGACAGGCCGCCGGCTGTTACCCTGCATGGCCTGAACAATATACCTGCTGAAAGCGCCGGGCTGGCCCGAGGTGCCGATCAGCACCGTGACCCGAGCCTTCTGGATCACATTCAGCAGATTGCCGTCGGTTTTGGCGACATACCAGTCAAGGGCTGCCGGGTCCTTGGCAAATTTCTGTTTATATGGCTCCAGTTCGCGCTCGGTGGTCACCACCCCCCTGCTGTCCACCGTAAAAATCCTGGCTCTTGCCTCTTCCGGCCCAAGCCCTGCCTCGACAAGCGCAGTCTCGATCTGTTCGGCAATGCCGACCCCGCCGGCCCCTGCGCCATAAATGAGATACACTTGTTTTTCAAGCGGCTCCTTCTTGATCTTCATGGCGGAAATCAACGCTGCCAGAGTCACGGCTCCGGTGCCCTGAATATCGTCATTGAACGAGACAAGGTCATGCAGATAGCTGTCGCGGATGGCAAAAGCCTTTTGCTTGGAAAAATCCTCCCACTGACAGAGGGCATGGGGAAACACCGCCTTGAACGCCTTGGCGAAACGTTTGACAAAATCAAGATATTCATCTCCGACCAACCGGGGATGCCACCAGCCGAGATAATTCGGATCGTTCAAGAGCGCGGCGTTGTCCGTGCCCACATCAAGCGAGATGGGCAGACAATGCCAGGGAGCAACCCCGGCGCCCTGGGTATAGAGCATGAGCTTGCCAAGACAGATGGAGATTCCGCCCACCCCCTGATCGCCGATTCCCAAAATGCCCTGATTGTCGGTGACAACCGCCACCCTGATCTGTCTGGTTTTGAAACGGCGCAGAATCTCCTCGGCCCGGTCGATATTGCCGGGAAAAAAATGCAGCCCGTTTGCCTTGCGAAACATAGATGAATACTGCTTACACGCCTCACCCACTGTGGGCGTATAGATTATCCGCATGAAGCGCTCGATGTCCCTGGCGATAACGGCATGGGCCAGGGTCACATTCCGATCGAAGAGGGAGCGCAGATAAACAAATTTCTCCAGATCGCCGGATGTCCTCTCAAGCGATTCCAGGCAGTTGTCCACCTGCTGATCCAGGGTCCGGACGCTGGGCGGCAGTGTGCCTTCCAACTGAAGCTGTTCCCGCTCCTCTCTGGTAAAGGCGGTGCCTTTGTTGGTGAATTGATTGTCATACACTCCGAGCCAGCGGCTGAAGACCTCGATCGCCTTGGTGTTGCCATAGGGATCGTACTGAAAACGAAAGCTGTTTTGCGGCATGGATCGTTACCTGAATTGTAATTTGGATGCATTGCAATCATGCAACATGTCCGCCGTTTTCCGGCGGCAAGGCCAGCACAAATTCTTACCACTTTCGCCTGGATCCTGACCACTATTTTTATCTTTTTGGATTTTTTCATCACCTACGAATGCATAAAAAAACCTGATTACCATCGAATTTCAGCCGGCATATGGGTTCCATGCGCCAACACATTGATCATGCGCGTTTTATGTCAGTGCCCTACTTGCGAAAAGGTCCTTCCGGCGAAAGCCGGAATCCAGCAAGATAGCTAATTTTTCTGGATTCCGGCTTTCGCCGGAAAAACGGGGAAAAACTGGCTGAAAATCAGTGGTAACCAGATAAAAAAATGGCCCTCAACCGGGAACGTTTTGCACAAAGGATCATTGCGGCATCACCGGATCTTGAGTAAGGTTCATGCCTTTATTTCTTCTTTTTTTACCGGATTCTGACGATGACACACTGGAAAAATCTGCTGGCTCGCAGCATAACCACCCCTGAACAGCTGAGTCGATATTTCGATTTTGATTTTTCGGCGTTGAACACTGTAACCGAACAGTTCCCCATGCGGATCAACCCCTATTATCTCGGGCTGATCAAGAACGTGGGAGACCCGCTTTGGCGCCAGTCCGTCCCCGACCTTTTGGAACTTAACGACAATGTCTGCCTTACCGATCCCTTGGCTGAGGAAAACCACTCCCCGGTCCCGAACCTGGTCCACACCTATCCGGACCGTGTCCTTTTTCTGGTCTCCGGTCAATGCGCCATGTACTGCCGGTTCTGCACCAGAAAAAGAAAGGTGGGCACCAGCCGCATGCAGGTCAATCGGGAAACCATGCTGGAGGCATTTGCCTATCTGCGAAAAAACAAACAGATCCGCGACGTGCTCATTTCCGGTGGCGATCCGCTTCTTTTAGATGATGAAACCCTTGCCTGGCTGCTGGGCAATCTGCGGGCTATCCCCTCGATCCAGATCATCCGCATCGGCAGCCGAGTTCCCTGCACCCTGCCCATGCGGGTAACCACCCGGCTGGCCGGTCTGCTCAAACGGTATCACCCGCTCTACATCAACACCCACTTCAATCATCCCGACGAGATAACAGCCGAGGCTGCCAGGGCCTGCGCCCGTCTGGCCGGAGCCGGAATACCCCTGGGCAACCAGACCGTTCTGCTCAAAGGCGTCAACGATAATGCAGATACCATCACCAAACTCATGCACGGACTGCTCATGATCCGGGTAAAGCCATACTATCTTTTCCAGGCAGACATGACCCGGGGCACCAATCATTTCAGAACCAGAGTAGAAACGGGCCTTGACATCATGCGATCCCTCATCGGGCACACCTCCGGTCTGGCAGTGCCGACCTTTGCCATTGATGCCCCGGGCGGAGGGGGCAAAATACCGCTGACCCCCAACTATCTCACCAGCCTGGGCAAGACCGTCACCTTTACAAATTACCTGAATGCCCCATGCAGCTACCACAACGATCTTGATTAAGGACACCACTTATCCCGTTTTTTTATCCGGACTGATTGCCTCTGCATGGCATGTTTGGTACCATTTGTTCATAACCATGGCACAAGGAGACCGCGCATGCCGAAAAAAATACTAATCGCTGTTGACGGATCCCCATACAGCACCAATTCTCTCCGCTACCTTGGCCAGCTTTTCCACGATCTACCAGATATAGACTTCCATCTTCTCTCCGTTGTCCCTGCCACCAGCACCGGCTCAGCAGCCAAAGACTGGCTGACCGAAGAGGAAAGGCTCAACACCGTAAACCCGGCCACCCGCAAACTCATGGCTGCCCAGAAAGAATACATGCAGCAGGCTCTGGACACCCTCAAACGGATTGGCATCGCCGAAGAACAGGTGCATACCTCCGTCACGATTTCTCAACGCAGTGTTGCCGGCGACATTCTCCATGAGGCCCGCAAGGGAAAATACGACGCACTGCTCATCGGCCGGCGGGGTATCGGTAAGCTGGAAGAGATGATCATGGGCAGTGTTTCCGCAACCATTCTGGAAAAATGCCATGATGTCCCTCTGTGGATCATCGAAGGCCAGGTCAAATCCTGTAAATTTCTGGTCCCGGTGGACGGCACCTCCCATTCCCTCAAAGCCATTGACCATCTGGCCTATATCATCGCCGACAACCCCAGCGCTGAAATAACCCTCTTTTACTCAAAAGCCCTGCTGGGAAGCCATCCCGTAATTGAGCCCGAGGATTTTTATGACGTCTGGGGCAAGGAATGGTGCGAAGAACATTTGCGCAGGGAGGACAGCCTTTTCCATGCCCCAAAACAAATCCTGATTGATGCCGGCTTCCCTGCTGAACGCATATTCTGGCTGGAAACCTTCATGGGCTTCGACCCCAGCCGTCAGATTCTTCGCCAGGCCATGATCGATGATTTCGGCACCATCGTTATGGGGCGTCGGGGCGAAGAGGTCAGCAAGGGCATCTTCCGAGGTGTTTCGGACCGGGTACTTTTAATGGCCGAAGAGGTGGCGGTCTGGATCGTCGGCTGACCACCCTGAAGATACCGGTTGACAGGCAAGGCAGTTACAAATACAAAATAGTAAATTGCAGGTAAGAGTCCAAGGCTGGGGGAAGCATGACCTTAAAAATTCTCGTGGTGGACAACCACCCGATGATCCTGAAACTCCTGGCCAATTTCCTGGAAAAGGAAGGCCATGAGGTGATGACGGCAAGCGATGGCCTCGCAGCCCTCAGCGTACTGGAGGTCTATACGCCGGACATCGTCTTTGTCGATCTGATCATGCCCAATATCGGCGGAGACAAACTCTGCCGTATTATCCGCAGCATTCCAAAGTTTAAAAAACTTTTTATCGTCGTCCTTTCCGCCATTGCCGCGGAGGATGAAGTCAATTGCCATGAGTTCGGCGCCAATGCCTGCATTGCCAAGGGCTCGATCAAATCCATCCAGAAACACGTCCTGGAAATTATCCGTCATCGCAAGGACAAGTCACCAGCAAGTCTTGAGCCGGTGGCAAATCTTGAAGATATACAGTTCCGAACCATTACCAAAGAACTGCTCTCTTCAAAAAATCATTTCGAAGCCATCCTCAACAACATGTCAGAGGCGGTTTTCGAACTGACCCCGGATGGCACGATAATTTTTATCAATCTGGCCGCCCTGACCCTGTGCAACCTTGCCGAGGAAAAACTTCTGGCCGCGAGCCTTGTCACGCTTTTTTCCGAGGATGATCACGAACGGGTTTCTTCCCTGCTCGCGCACCCCGAGCGCTTGCCGCAGATCATAGAAGACGATCCCCCAATGCTGTTAAACGGCAAGTATGTCAGCCTGCATTTCCTGGAACTCCGCCAAAACGACCAACCCACCATAATTCTTATCGCCAAGGACATCAGCGAACGGTACGTGACGGAACAGGTCCTGCTGACAAATGAAACACGCTTCCGGGAACTCTTCAACAACATGAGCTCAGGGGTCGCGGTGTACGAGGCAAAAGATCTCGACGCCAGCGATTTTATATTTGTGGATTTTAATCGGGCCGCGGAGCGCATCGAAAAAATCCGCAAAGACCAGGTAATCGGCAGGTCGCTCCTCGAAGTCTTTCCCGGAGCCAAAGATTTTGGCCTACTTTCCGTGCTTCAACGGGTCTGGCAGACCGGCAGACCTGAGCACCAACCGATTTCCCTGTATAAAGACAACCGACTGTCCGGTTGGCGGGATAATTTTCTCTACAAACTGCCATCAGGCGAAGTTGTCGCCATTTTCGAAGATGTAACTGCTAAAAAACAGGCGGCAAACAAACTTGCCATCGAATCAGCTATGAACAAGGCTGTGGCCAAAATTTCCAGAATGATCATCTCATCCGATTCCCTGAGGGATATTTCCGTTGTTCTGCTTGAAGAAGTTCTGACTTTAACCGGTAGCAAGCATGGAATCATCGATCTGGTAGATCCCGAAACAGACAAATTAATCGCTCTGGCTTTTTCCCCGGAAATCCAAGCCATGTGCTCCATGCACGAGGAGGGCGACTCCTTTGTTCACACCCCTATGGGCCTTGTCAACTGGGTTTTGAAAAACAAGCTTTCCATCCTGTCAAATTCGCCACACACCGACTACAGGGCAAAAAACCTTGCCGACGACACTGTTTTCTCTTCTCGTCTCCTTGCGGTTCCAGCCATGTTCAACAACGAATTTCTTGGAATCATCACTGTGGCAGACAGCCCAGCGAATTATGAGACTCGCGACCTCGACGCTGTCGAACAGTTTGCCTCCCTGCTTGCCTTGGCCGCGCAAAAAAAACAGGCCCAGGATCAGATTGCCCATCTGGCCCATCATGATCCCCTCACCGGCCTGATCAACCGGCATCTTTTTCCGGACCGTCTGGCCCAGGCCATGATTTTAAGCCAACGACACCGCAAAAAAATCGCCCTTCTGTATGTGGATCTGGACAAATTCAAACAGATCAATGACGCGCACGGACACTTGGCCGGCGATGCCGTACTCATAGAAGTCGCATCACGACTGCGCGGCCTGCTTCGCGACTCCGACACGGTTGCCCGCATGGGCGGGGATGAATTCGTAGTGATTCTCCATGATATTTCCAGCAAAACCGCGGTACAAAATGTGGCGAAAAAAATTATCGAGACTCTGGCGGAACCCATTCTCTTTCACGATACACGGTTCACCGTCATGGCCAGCGTCGGCATCAGCATCTATCCGGACGACGACAAACAGATCGACGCTCTGCTCCACAAGGCAGACCAGGCCATGTATCAGGCGAAGAAATCCACTACAGCCAGTTACATTTTTTACGAGGGATAGCCCCCTGCTGTCAAGCAACACACATGGTATTCCCGTCAAAGACCAAAACACAAGCAACCCGCATAACCCACAATAATTACACGAAAAAACTTGTCGCCTGATTGCTTTTTATTCGAATGACACAACATGGTCTTGGACAATCCTGACAAACTGTGTATTCTTAACTGCACGCTTTTTTAATCCGCGTTTGTCCCAAAAAATGAACACACGGGCACACCTGCCCATCGCACATGCTCATCTGCCCGGAGCCAGCCATGCTTGCCAAGGTCATCAGTGGAACGGTGTTGGGAGTTGACGGACACCTTGTTGACGTAGAGGTTGATATCGCCATGGGTTTGCCGACCTTCACCATTGTCGGCCTGGCCGAAGGAGCAGTGCGGGAAAGCAAGGACCGCGTCAAGGCCGCCATCAAGAACAGCGGTTATGATTTCCCCAATCGGCGCATCACCGTGAATCTCGCCCCTGCCGATCTCAAGAAATCAGGCACCGGTTTCGATCTGCCCATTGCTCTGGGTATCCTGGCCTCCGCAGGATTGATCGATGCTGAAATTCTCGTTCGGGCATGCGTTACCGGCGAGCTTTCCCTGGATGGCGGGCTTCGTCCCACTCCAGGCATCCTGCCCATCGCCCTCAGCGCACGGAATGCCGGGTTGACCTACTACCTTGTGCCCGATGCCAATGGTGATGAAGGAGCCGTGGTGGACGGAATTTACACGGTGCGCGTAGCCACACTGCATGAGGCGGTGGAGCTCCTGTCCGGCAAAAAAGAAATCTCGCCGATAACCGTATGCCACACCGAATTATTCCACCATACGGACATACCGGAAAATGACTTCTCCGAAGTCAAGGGACACGCCCACGTGAAACGGGCTCTGGAGGTTGCCGCTGCCGGACGGCACAATATCCTGCTCTCCGGCCCGCCAGGTTCCGGGAAAACCATGCTGGCCCGCAGACTGCCCTCAATCCTGCCTGATCTTTCCTTTGCCGAAGCTCTGGAAACCACAAAAATCTATTCCACCATGGGACTCATCCCCAAGGACAGAAGCCTGATTACCGCAAGGCCTTTCAGGGCTCCGCACCACACCATTTCCGATGCCGGACTGATCGGCGGCGGACAAATTCCCCGGCCCGGCGAGGTTTCCCTGGCCCATAATGGCGTGCTGTTTCTTGATGAGCTCCCTGAATTCAAGCGTAATGTCCTGGAGGTTCTGCGCCAGCCCCTGGAAGATGGCCAGGTTACTATTGCCAGGGCCTCGCAATCACTCCGTTTCCCCTCAGATTTCATGCTGGTTTCGGCGATGAACCCCTGCCCATGCAGTTTTCTGGGATCAGAAAAGGATTGCCTCTGCACTCCGGCGCAAATTCAGCGGTATCGAAGCAAACTTTCCGGACCACTGCTGGACAGGATTGATATTCATCTTGAGGTGCCTGCCGTAAAAGTGCATGAACTCACAGACACGCAGGCTGGCGAGTCGTCGGCAACGATTAAGACCAGAGTAGGAAAAGCCCATGCCATTCAGCAGGCTCGGTTTACCGGGAGAACCGCAGTGTACTTCAACAGCCAGATGGGACCAATGGACCTCAAGCGTCATTGCACTCTCGATACCAGCGGGCAAAAATTGCTGGTTCAGGCCACTACCAGACTAGGCCTTTCCGCCAGGGCATATCATCGAATTTTGAAGATTGCCAGAACCATCGCCGACCTGGAAGAAAGCACGAACATCCTGCCAAGTCACCTTGCCGAAGCCATCCAGTACCGACGCTTACCTAATCAATAATATCAAGGAAAAACACTTACAAAACCTCATCCTTACGTAAGGGAATATCCTCAATAATCTTGCGAAAGCCCAAAAAACATCTTAGGGTAATCTAATATATAGGTTGTCTAAGAGTCACTTTTTTCAATCCAGCGTTGAAGTCACATGACAGAAACACAAGACAATCAAACCCGCCAACGGTTGCTGGAAATTTTCGCCATGGTCAACATGGATTCTCTGCCGGCCATGTCCGATCATGTGACGGAACTTGTCTCGCTCCTGGGCAGCAGCCGTGCCACCGCCCATGAAGTAGCCGACACCATCCTCAAAGACTACTCCCTCACCACCAGGATTCTGCAGGTGGTAAATTCCGCCTACTATTCTCGGGGAACCCCGGTCAGCACCATCTCCCGAGCCATAACCGTGGTCGGATTTGACACACTGCGCCAGTTGGCCGCGACAATGGCGCTCTTTGAGGAATTCATCAGGGCCGGGGCCGAAAAAGATGAAATCGCCGGAACCTTTACCATGTCCCTGATCAGCGCCACCCAAAGCAGAATATACTGCGAGCTGCGGAAAACACGGCTCTCGGCGGAAGAAGCATACGTGTGCAGCCTGTTGCACAAACTGGGAAAACTTGTTGTCCTGGTCTACCTGCCTGCCCAGTATCAAGCCATTGAGCAGCACATGAACAAGGGCTACTCGGAGGAACACTCAAATCGTCTCGTGCTCAAAGGATTGACTTACAGCCAGATTGGTCGGGAAATTTCAACCTTCTGGAACTTCTCCAAACGAATTGTCGATTGCATGGAGACTGATCCTGCCAAGCCGGACAGAAGCCAAGACTCTTTTCTCTTTCTCCAGAACCTCGTTGTCTTCAACAACAAGCTGACCTCCGCTTTTTTCAACGGAACCAAACTTGAACTTGCTGACCTCATATACAAATATGGCGGGATCCTCCAAATCAGCCAGGAAGAAGCCCTTGACCTGGTGGATAGAAGTCTCGGCGTCTGTGAAAATTACTCAAAAGCCATGCGCGACGGCCTGGAAAAAATCCAAAAAGGCCGTTCCAGCCAGATCACAGTATCCAAAGACCCCTCCGGCCGCTGGACCCGCGTGAACTAACGGAAAGACCATCTGCGCCGCCCCAGGGGTTGCGCTTGCTGAACCGTCATTATCAGACACAGCAAAACAATCACGACATATACACCCTCACAGATCTGAGCATTCTCCTCTTGACAATCCACTACCACCCCGTGGTACTATTCTGACAAAAATAAACATTTTATTTCTGTCAGGAGTAACCAATGGACAAACAGGATTTCTTGCTGGCGCGCAAACAACTCGGCAAGACCCAAAAACAGCTTGCCGAGCTTTTGGGCTCCTCTACAAAAGCAATTCAGGGCTACGAACAAGGGTGGCGCTCTGTGCCTCCCCACGTCGAGCGACAGGTTTTCTTCCTGCTTTCCCGCCAGAGACAAAAAGACAACGCTGGCCCCTCTCCCTGCTGGGAGGTGAAGAAATGTCCGAAAGAACGACGCGAGCAATGCCCAGCCTGGGAATTTCAAGCCGGCGAATTGTGCTGGTTCATTAATGGCACCATCTGCGAGTGCAAGGCCCAGAAAAACTGGAAAGGGAAAATGGATATTTGTCGAAAATGTGAGGTTCTCACCCCTTTTATCTAGTTGATTGAGTCCTTTGCAATATGAGCCAAACACCTTTCGACAGGCTCAGGCGAGCAGTGTTACTAAGTAACCATCTTGAAATCATCATAGCTTCTTCCGTTCATGCTAAGCCCTTCGGCAACCTCAGGAGAGCCCTGTCGAAGCACAATAAAGCATGTTGCAAGAGGTCCTTTTATTTATCTTGATTCTTGCCGACAACCCTGCACCTAAACGCTCTCTTCCCATTCACCGCAAGAGGACTCCCTATGCCACGAATTTCTCCTGACATAACGGCAATCATTGGCAAAACCCCCATTATCAGCCTGTCTCGACTCGGGGCAGGACTTGGGGCCACGTTGCTTGCCAAACTGGAATTCCAGAACCCACTGGGAAGCGTCAAGGACCGCATCGGCCTGGCCATGATCCGCTCCGCCGAAGAGCAGGGGTTGCTTGCTCCGACAACCACCATCATCGAACCAACCAGCGGCAATACCGGCATCGCCCTGGCCTTTGTCTGCGCAGCCAAAAAATACCGGCTTATCCTGACCATGCCGGAAACCATGAGCATGGAACGGCGAACCCTTCTCAAACATCTGGGCGCCGAACTGGTGCTGACCCCGGGCAGCGAAGGGATGAAAGGAGCGATAGCCAAAGCGGAAGAACTCCTCGCCGAAACTCCTGACAGCTTCATGCCCAACCAATTCACCAATCCGGCAAACCCCGAGATCCATCGCCAAACCACCGCCCGAGAAATATGGGAAGACACGGATGGAGGCATCGATATTTTTGTGGCCGGAGTTGGCACCGGCGGCACCATCACCGGGGTGTCCGAGGTGATCAAAAAACTCAAACCATCGCTGCATGTGGTAGCGGTGGAGCCTTCCGCATCCCCGGTTTTATCCGGCGGACAACCAGGCCCCCACAAAATTCAGGGCATCGGCGCAGGCTTTGTCCCCAAGATCCTCAACCGGGAAATCATCGATGAAATCATCACGGTGACCAACGACCAAGCCATGGAAACCGCCCGCCGAATCGCCAAGGAAGAAGGCATCCTCTGCGGGATTTCATCAGGCGCCAATGCTTGGGCCGCAATCCAGATAGCCAGCCGCCCGGAGAACCAGGGCAAACAGATCGTTTTCCCCCTCTGCGACACAGGGGAGAGGTATTTGAGCACCGAGCTGGTGAAAACCAACTGAGAGTCTTTCATTCTGCCAACATTTGTTTGACAAACAGCCGGTGATCATTTAGTTATTGCGAGTACTTTTTAAACTGTCTCCTGTTGCTCCGTATTGCCCAGGAGATGGTCTCTACCCCAGAAAATTACCTCAGAAAAACCGAGAAGGGCGCAATCCTCACTCGTAAAAAAAGTCCCATGAATGCCCTTGTTTAGCCCGCCGAGATGACCTTATACCCCCAAAGAGCTGGCCACATCGCTTCCAACACAGGGAAACATCTTGCCATTACTAACTACGACGTGTTTATCATTGATCCTTTTTACTTTGGAAGCCATTGACTGTCACTTCGCTTACACATCCGATTGAAAGCGATGCCGATAATTTTGTGCGGTTGATCAGGATGAAACTGAAAAAATTGATACCTCAGCTGTTTTACCGGACATATTGTTCTTTCGGAGTCATTGAGTGTCCAGTCAATTTGCACCACCGTTTTCCTGCGGGAAACAACCTCACACGGAACCTGACCACACATGCCTGACAAGACAATCGTTTTTCGAATCATCCAGCTCATCAAACCTCACCGGAACCGGCTCATCCTGGCCATGGTCAGCATGGTCGCCGTTGCTGGCTTTAGCGCCCTGCAAGCCTACATGGTCAAACCGCTTCTTGACGAAATTTTCTTCAAGAAAGACCGTTTGATGCTCAACCTGCTGCCCCTCGCCCTTATGCTGCTTTTTCTGGCCAAGGGAGTATTCTATTATTGTTATTCTTACCTCATGGAAAGGGTTGGCCAAGGGATCATCCTTGATCTTCGTAAAAAAATCTATAACCATATCCAAAATCTTCCGCTCTCCTTCTTCACCAAGACTCCGACCGGAGAGCTGATTTCAAGGATTATCTCTGACGTAACGCTCATGCAGGGTGCTGTATCTTCAGCCCTTGTCGGAACCCTGAAAGATCTTTTCCAAGCTCTTGGTCTGCTGACTGTCATTTTTTACCAAGATTGGAAACTTGCCCTGATGTCCCTTATTTTCATCCCCCTTGCCAGCATGCCGATTTATCGCTTTGGGAAAAAATTCCGCGAACTCAGTTTCAGTGGGCAACGCACCACTGCGTCGATCGCCAATATCCTTCAGGAAACCATCCAGGGCAACAGGATCGTCAAAGCCTTTTGCATGGAAGAATATGAGTACAAGCGATTTTCAGAAAGAGCAGGAAAACTCTTCAGTATCACCATGAAAGACGTACAGTTAAAGAGCCTCAATCACCCCCTGATGGAACTATTAGGCGGAGTTGGCATCGCCCTGATCATGTGGTATGGAGGGAATCAGGTACTAAACGGCAACTCAACTCCAGGCACCTTTTTTTCGTTTCTCACTGCGCTCATCATGATCTATGAACCAATCAAAAATATTAGCAAGGTAAACAACCCCATCCAGCATGGTATTGCTGCCGCCACCCGCGTGTTCAGCATACTCGACATCGAACCAGAAATTGCGGACAAGCCTGGAGCCATGAAACTACGGCCGGTCCAGAAAGAAATTGCCTTCAAAGATGTCCATTTCAGTTATGATGGCGTCACCGAAATACTCAAAGGGATCAATCTTACAGTAAGCCCTGGCGAGGTTATTGCTCTGGTTGGCACAAGCGGCGGGGGCAAGACAACCCTTGCCAATCTAATCCCCCGCTTTCTCGATGTGACCCAGGGCGATATATCCATTGATGGCCA
>JAHJTI010000324.1 GCA_018829945.1 Pseudomonadota bacterium
AAAAAAGCCCGCGACAAAAAAAGAGCGGAATTCCCTTCAAGGTTTGGTATCATTACCTTAAATTGCCATTGTCTTTCGGCCCTGGCTTGTTGAACTTGCCCCACCCAAAAAGGTTGTGAATCATGATTAAAATAATGCTGGTCGATGACCACGAGATGGTCAGAACAGGCCTGAAGTCCCTGCTTGAAACCCAACCTGATTTTCAGGTGGTGGGCGAAGCGGGCAACGGAATCGAGGCGTTGAAAAAAGTTGCCGAGATTGCCCCGGATGTGGTGGTGATGGATATCAGCATGCCGCTGATGGACGGATTGGAAACAACCAAAAAACTCGTCGAACTGCACCCGGATTGCCTGGTCCTCGCTCTGACCGTGCATGAGGACAAACAATATTTCTTCCAGATGCTCCAGGCCGGGGCCAAGGGATATCTCACCAAGGAGGCTGCAGCCGATGAACTGGTGGCGGCCATCCGTTCCGTGGCGGCCGGCAATGTCTATCTCTTACCGGCCCTGGCCCGCTGGCTTCTCGAAGACTACAATGAACTGGCCAGCCAGGCCCAGATTTCTTCAAGCGGCACTGACCACACCGGCCTGAATGCCTTGACCATGCGGGAGCGGGAGGTACTGGAACTGGTGGCCGAAGGCAACACCACCCCCCGGATCGGAGAAATCCTCACCTTGAGCCCAAAGACCATCTCACGACACCGGGAGCGGATCATGAACAAACTCAATCTGCATTCCACTGCGGAGTTGGTAAAGTTCGCCATTCGAACCGGCCTGGTGAAAGCGGGCTGAACTTAGAGCGTCCCACCCTCGCCGTTTCCACCCGTTTCCGACCCTTCATCACGGCAACAACGCCCCCCTTTTTTGCCTTTCCCAAGACATCGATCGCAACGGTCATCGCTGCACATTTGACAGGAAAAACAGTCCGGACAGGGATGCTTTTGCGGACACCCCTTTTTTTTCTCAGGGACGTAGACCTTGCCTGTTCCATCGGGGAGATCGACAAATGGCATTCGGAGTCTCCTTGCCCTTGTCTGCCGGAAAAGCGGAGAAAGAGGCGCTCAGTTTCCCTTGCCCACGCTAGAGGCCTGCGGTTCGCCACTCTCAATGGGCAGGTTCGGATCCCTGGCCCATTCGTTCCATGAAGCGAAATAGACCCGCAGCCTGGTGAAACCGGCAAGCTTGAGCGCCACGTAGGTGTTGGCCGCCCGGGAACCCTTGAAGCAGAAAATAATGATATCGCTGTCCGGAAAGATCTGCTGGCTGGCGCACAGAGCCCGAATTTCATGGGCGGGCCGAAAGGCCGGAATCGCATCCCTGCTCATGAAACTGTACCACTCAATCCATCGTGCTCCGGGAATTCTTCCCCGCCGGGGAGCAAAATCATATCCATAGGGCGAAGAGGTCTGCCCCAGCCATTCGTTGGCATCCCGATTGTCGAGCAGTATCGTCCGCGGGTCGCCCAGAGCAGCGAGAACATCGTCTCTGGTGGCCATCAAGCCGGGGTTTGGCCGGGGTATAAATTGGCTGGGAGGTGGGGGCGAGGCCTCGCCGGTTTCTTCAGGAAGGCCATACTGCTGCCAAGCCCAGAAACCTCCGTCAAGGATGCCGCAATCCCGGTGGCCGAGATAGCAGGCAAGCCAGTATCCCCGGCAGGAAGCGCCATAACGGGTATCAAAGCTGTCTTCGTAAAAAACAACCTTACGGTCATGGGAAACGCCGACACGGGAGAAACTCGCAGCAAAGGTGTCCTGCAAGGCAGCCAGCCCTGCAGGGCTGCTCACGCTCAAAAAGGAAAAAATCTTCGGCATGTTCACCGCCCCTGGAATATGCCCTTCGGCAAAAGTATCCTGATCGCGGATATCCACCAGCAGCACCAAGCCCTGTTCAATGAGCGCCTGGGTTTCGTGGAGGGTGTAAAGAATTTTTTCCGTCATGATTGCGTGTCCTGCATGGAATAACAATAGCCGCGCCATCCGTCCTGAATCTTTATTATATATTTTTCCCTCCGATCCCGCCTAAAAAAAATCTCCGCCCCCTCTCCTTTCTTCCTGTCTTTTCCATTTTTTTCTCCCTTCTTGTCGAAACACTTTTCTTCATCTATATTGGCACTAGGAGGTGGCATAATGGCTCTTGATCCACAGATGAAGATTTTGCTCGTTGAAGACGCCGGGACCATGCGCAAAATGGAAGCCCGCATCCTCGGACAGGTTGGCTTTACCAACATCGTCGAGGCAGTGGACGGCAACGACGCCAAGGAAAAACTTGGTGCCGAGTCCGACATCGCTCTGGTTATCAGCGACTGGTCCATGCCCAATTTCGACGGCTACCAGTTGCTGCAATGGATGCGCGAACAAGACGCCTTCAAGCAAGTGCCCTTTCTCATGGCCACCGGCCACGGCGACAAAGCTTATGTGGCCAAGGCCAAGGAAGCCGGAGCCAACGGCGTGGTGGCCAAACCCTTCACCCCGGACGAACTCAAAGTCCTTATCGAGGAATGCTTTGGCCTGAAGCAGGTAGTCGCCCCAAAAAAAGAAGAAGGCCCGAAGATGAGCGCCGAGGGCAAGGTGCATCTCAAGATGGCCCATATCCAGATTACCGACCATCTGGCCCTGGGAGTACTCAAACATCAGGTGGCTTCCGGGCACAAGTCTCCAAACCATTTCAGCCTCGATACCCTCTGCATGCCGGGCTGGAACCCGGTGCAGAACGCCCTTGAAAACAGCGAGGTGGACGGGGCCTTTATCCTGGCCCCCATGGCCATGGACCTGTTCAGCTACGGCGTGCCTATCAAGCTGGTGCTTTTCGCCCACCGCAACGGCAGTATCTGCGTGCGCAACAAAACCGGCAAGTATGCAAAGCCGTATCAACAGTTCTTCAAACACAAGACCTTCTATATCCCGCACAAGATGTCGGTCCACAACATGCTGGCCCATATGTATTTTACCCAGATGGGCTTGCGTCCAGGGGTGGTGGGCAAGGAAGCGGTCAATGTCCTTTTTGACGTGGTCCCGCCGGTGGCCATGCCGGAATTCCTAAAGGACAATGCCGAGGCCAGCGGTTTTCTGGTGGCCGAGCCCATCGGCTCGCGGGCTATCACCGCAGGCATTGCCGAGCGCCAGTTTCTCTCCAGCGAAGTATGGCAGGATCATCCCTGCTGCGTTGTGGTTTTCCGGGATGAAATCCTCAAGAAATATCCGGATGCGGTGCAGGAATTCACCAATATGCTGGTGGAGTCGGGTATCTATATCCGGGATCATGTTGACGAGGCCGCAGAAATCGCCGTGAACTTTCTCGATCCGCAGAAAAAAATCGGGCTCGAACCCGCCCTGCTCCGCAACGTGCTTTCCGACCCCCAGGGCATCACCACGGACAACCTCTATCCGGTCAGCGAAGATCTTGAAGCCATCCAGGATTACATGACCAGCAAGATGGAGATCGGCCGACGCATCAATCTCGCGGAGTTTGTCGACACCCGCTTTGCCGATATCGCCTGCAAGAATCTGCCGGCCGCGGCAGACGGAGGCCAGGAGAAGGGGCCGCCCCGGGGCGCAGCCAAGAAGTTGGGCATCGACCAGACTCTTGCCTCCCGAGAAGGCAAATATCTGATTTTCACCCTGGGCGATGAGCATTACGGTCTGGGCATCCTCGATGTCCGGGAAATCATCGGCCTGATCTCCATCCACGAACTGCCGCAGATGCCGCCCTTTTTTAAAGGGGTCATCAATTTACGGGACAAGATCATCCCGGTCATGGATATGCGGAGCAAGTTCGGCATGGAGAGCGCGGAAT
>JAHJTI010000244.1 GCA_018829945.1 Pseudomonadota bacterium
TAACGGGTGATGGTCACGTCTTCAACAATGACCGCATACTTATAGCCGGAACCAAAATCCTTGTTCGCGGCCAGCACACCTTCCACCGTGACGATATCGCCCTTTTCCGCCTTGCCCGCCGCGGTCACCACCAGATCCTGGGTATTCTTCCCGGGATCGCCGGTGCCGTCCTGCAGATGCAGCCAGTTTTTCCCCATGATCTGAGGAGAAAACTTGACCACCTGGGCTTTGATTTTCACTTTTTTGGCATTCAGCCCTGCTGATTTGGAAAAAACATCCGCAACGGTATAAGCATTTGCGCCACTTGCCTTGGCGATTTTCAATTCCACAAAGGGCACCACAGCCTTGCCGCTGCCGGGAGCCACTTCTTCAGCACCAGCAGGCATACCCGCTACGGGCGAAGCACCGCCTTCCTTTTTCATGGCTGCATCAAAAGCGGCACCACCCGCTGCACCTCCATGCATTGCGGCCGGGGGTGCGGAAGCGTCTCCGCCGTGCATCCCGCTGCCCATTTCCGCGGTTTTACCTTCAAGCCCTGGGGCAAAAATAATCTCGCTGAAATTACGGTTCAGGCTCTTGCTGGGGAAATTCTGCATGACCTGCCCTTCGGCAACGGTGCAGACCTCACCCACCTCAACCTTGGTCTCCGGCACAGCCACCCAGGTATCTCCCTTTTCCGCAGCAACAAGGACATAGGTGAAACCGCCGCCATGGAGTACCTCCTTGGCTTTCCCCTGAATAGGGCCTGCCGGTGCGGCTGCCTGCTGAACTCCGCCTTCCTCGGCGGGGGCAGCAGCCTGATCAGTTGCCGTAGTCGCCTCGGTCTCGGGCTTTTGACTATTGCAGGCAACAAGCGCCACCAGACACAACCCGCTCACAAATAAATTCCGCCACTTCATTGCATTGCCCATACGCTCAACGCTCCTCCCTCTGCTCTTTCTTCCAGGATATGAAAACAGCGCACCGCAGCCTTTCTGCAGTGCGCCAACGCTCTTTCTTCAAGACAGCCCCAAACCAAAAAAGTTCGCACTATTTTCGGCGGGCAGCTTTTCGGGGTTTTTCTTCCTTCACGCTCCTGCCTTTGCCCTCATATTGGTAGGTCAACGCGTTACCCTTGACTCCGATTCGCACGCTGCCCCCCTTGGCCAAACGACCGAAAAGCAGCTCTTCGGTCAAGGCATCTCCCACTTCCTGCAGGATGAGCCGCCTGAGAGGTCGCGCCCCGAATTCCGGCGAAAAGCCCTTGGCAGCAAGCCATTTCCTGGCGCTGCTGCTGAGACTGATCGTCACCTTCCGTTCCGCCAGCTGACTTTGCAGCTCCACGATCATCTTGTCCACGATCCGCTCCATGAGTTCGGGATCCAATGGGTTAAAGGTGATGGTCGCGTCTAGACGGTTCCTGAACTCCGGGGAAAAGAGATTTTTCAAAGCCCGATCGTTACGACCCCTACTATCCCCGGTAAATCCGATGGCCCGCTCGCTCAATTCACGGGCTCCGGCATTGGTGGTCATAATCAGGATCACATTGCGGAAGTCCGCTTTGCGTCCGGCATTGTCCGTAAGGGTTGAATGATCCATGACCTGCAACAGGATGCTGAACAGATCCGGGTGGGCTTTTTCAATCTCGTCAAGCAGGAGCACACAGTACGGGTGCTTGCGAATGGCGTCGGTCAACAACCCGCCCTGGTCGAAGCCGACATAGCCCGGAGGAGCGCCGATGAGCCTGGAAACCGCGTGTTTTTCCATGTATTCGCTCATGTCGAAGCGTTCAAAATGAACGGACAAGGACTCGGCCAGCTGCTTGGCGACCTCGGTCTTGCCGACCCCGGTGGGTCCGGCAAAGAGAAAGGAACCGGTTGGCCCTTCCTTTTGCTTGAGGCCTGCCCGGGAACGCTTCACTGCGGTGACCAGGGCGCTGATCGCATGGTCCTGACCGAAAATGGACTTCTTCAGGACCGCGTCTAACTCACGAAGGTGGTTCAGATCGGAACCGCTGACGCTTCTTGCCGGGATTCTGGCCAGCCGGGAGACCACCTTTTCCACATCGCGCACCGTCACCGTTCGCCGCTTACCGGCTGCTCCTCCCGCCAGACGGAAGGCGGCCCCGATCTCGTCCAGCACGTCAATGGCCTTGTCCGGCAGAAAACGATCGGTGATGTAACGACTGGCCAGTTCCGCTGTGGCCTTGACCGCCGGAGCCGAATAAGTGATCCCGTGATGCTCCTCGTAGCGGGGCAACAATCCTTGCAATATAGCACAGGTTTCGGCCACGCTGGGCTCCTCAATGTCGATCTTCTGAAAACGCCGGGAAAGCGCCTTGTCCTTTTCGATATAGTTTTTGTACTCTTCATAGGTTGTCGAACCGATGCAGCGAAGCGTTCCTGCCTGAAGGGCCGGCTTGAGGAGGTTGGAGGCATCCATGCTGCCGCCGCTGGTTGCCCCGGCCCCGACAATGGTATGGATTTCGTCGATGAAGAGAATGATATGCGGCTCCTTTTCCACCGCGGAAATAACA
>JAHJTI010000245.1 GCA_018829945.1 Pseudomonadota bacterium
TGGCCCGGGCGGTTCTTGAAAAGGTGGGGCTGGGTTCCAAGGCAGAACGCTTGCCGGATCAGCTTTCCGGCGGCGAGCAGGAACGGGTTGCCATTGCCAGGGCCATTGTCAACCGTCCGCCCATCCTGCTGGCTGATGAGCCCACCGGCAGTCTTGACAGCGAAACCGCCGAGGGCGTTATGACCCTCCTCCGCCAGTTGAACAGGGAAGGATTGACCATCATCATGGTGACGCACAACCCCGAAGCCTGCCGCCACGGCAACAGAACCATCCTGGTCCGGGACGGGCTCTGCCTGACGCAGTGATTTTTTTTAAAATTTCTCTTTGACAGTATCTCCCTGAAAATTATACAATATTTGCTGTATGGGTGTTACTACCTATACTGTTGCGCTTCCGGCCTATGGCTTCACCCTGCGCCGGAATGGTCCTTGTAGTGTCTGTATGGGGTTCCGGATTATCCGGAAAAGCAAGAAACACAATTCAGCAAGGAGAAGTGTAATGGGAATCAGCATGAAGAAAATCGGACTGATGTGTCTGGCCACAGTTATGAGCGCCATGGTTGTCGCTACGGCTCAGGCGGAAATCAAGGTCGGCGTTCTCGCCTTGCGGGGCGCGCCCAAAGTTATGGAGGACTGGGGTGCAACCGGGGAGTATCTCACCGGCAAGATGGGAGAGCCGGTTACCATTATGCCTCTGGAGTTTGCTGCCATTGAGCCCATGCTGAAAGACGGCAAGATCGATTTTCTGCTGGCAAACTCCGCTTTTTATGTGGAGTTGGAAAAATTGTACGGCGCCAAGGCTATCGCCATGCAGATCAACTCTGCGAACGGTAAGCCGGTCAAGGAATTCGGCGGGGTAATCCTGGTCCGCAAAGACAGCCCCATCAACACCCTTGCCGACCTCAAGGGCAAAAAATTCATGGTGGTGAAGGCCTCCTCATTCGGCGGCGGCCAGATGGCCATGCGGCTTCTGTTGCAGAATGGCATCGACTACAAAAAGGATTTCGCAGAATTCAAGGAAGGCGGCAAGCATGACAACGTGGTTCTCGCAGTGAAAAACGGGGCCATGGATGCCGGAACCGTTCGTACCGACACCTTGGAGACCATGGAAAAAGAGGGCAAGATCTCCATGGCGGATTTCAAAATCATCAATCAGATCAAAGACGGCTTCCCTTTTGTGCGCAGCACCGAATTGTATCCCGAATGGCCCATGGCAGCAGCAAAGCATGTTGATGCAGCCAAGTCCAAAAAACTGGCCGATGCTCTCCTTGCAGTAACGGCGGATTCTCCTGCGGCCAAAAAAGCAGGCATCCTCGGTTGGGCTCCGGCCGGCGATTTCACCAGCGTGCGTGAGTGCCTGAAAGCGCTTAAATACGGGGCCTTTGCCAATTAATATATTCCGGGAGGCAGAAGGCTTTGAAAAAGAAAGGAATAGCCGCCAAGTTTATTCTTATTGTTTCAATCTTGGCGCAGGGCTTGATGGCCGTGCTGGCGGTGGTGGCAATTTACACCGCCAGCCACTCCCAATCCAAGCAGGCGGATGAGTTCATCGGCCGACTGAAGTCTGAGCAGGCAGAGCAGGAAAAGTTGTTGGCCGAGCAATTGAGGCAGAAGGGGGAATCCATTGGCGCCCTTCTGTCTCAGACGGGCGCAGCCCTGATCTTGGGGTATGATTTTGATTCCATGACCAGGCTTGCCGCCAACGCCAAGAACGACGCCGACATTGTCTCCGTAGTGTTTTACGGCAAGGACAAAAATGTGCTTGCTCAGGCTAAAGACCAGGAGGAAGCCAAGGAAACTTTGACTAAGGATATCCTGTTCGAGGGCAAGGCCATCGGCTTTGTCGAGGTAGGGTTGAACTTTGCAGGGGTTGAGAAAAACTCTGCCGAAGTTTCGGCCCGTATCGAGCAGCAGGTCCAAACCACGCAGGATGAACTGACCGCAGCTTCCTGGCGGTTGGGGCTTGTTATCGTTATCGCCATCGGCTGCGTGGTGTTGGCCCTTTGTTTGACTGTGTACTGGTGTCTTTCCCGGTTTGTCATTACCCCGGTCGGCACGATCATTTCCGGGTTGGAAGAATGCGCTTCGCAGGTGACTTCGGCCTCCGGTGAGCTTTCCGGTTCGGCGCATCAACTGGCTGAAGGAGCCTCGGAAGAGGCGGCTTCTCTGGAAGAGACTTCCGCCTCTCTGGAAGAGGTTTCAACCATGGCCCGGCGCAATGCCGATAACGCCGCTGAGTGCAACACGCTCATGCGCGAGGTGAATACGGTGATGGGCAAGGCCAATCAGTCCATGGCCGCGCAAACCGTTGCCATGGGTGAGATTTCCAAGGCCAGCGAACAGACCTCGAAGATCATCAAGACCATTGATGAGATTGCCTTTCAAACCAATTTGCTGGCTTTGAATGCCGCGGTTGAGGCGGCCCGGGCCGGCGAGGCCGGGGCCGGATTTGCCGTGGTTGCCGATGAGGTTCGAAATTTGGCCATGCGGGCCGCCGAGGCGGCACGCAACACCGCGAATCTTATCGAAGGCACCGTACTCAAGGTGAAAGAAGGCGAGGATCTGCTGGTCCGAACCAACGAGGATTTCTGCGAGGTCGCCGAAGTGGCTGCCAAGGTGGGAAGTCTGGTTGATGAAATTGCCGTTGCTTCCAATGAACAGACCACGGGGCTTGACCAGGTTAATTCGGCTATTACCGAGATTGACCGGGTGACCCAGCAAACCGCGGCCAGTTCGGAAGAGGCGGCCAGCGCTTCGGAGGAGTTGAGCGCTCAGGCGGAGTACATGAAAAAGTTTGTGGATGATCTGTCCGTGCTGGTCAGCGGCGGGGAAAGTTCCGGATCCGGCACGGAAAAATCAGGATCGGTATCTAAAAAGAGCCGACCTGTGACCAGGAAATCCACTCCTGCTTTGAGTGCGCCTGCTGCTGCAAAATCTCCGGGAAAGTCCGCCGCATCGGAAAAGAAGCCCAAGGCTATTGCTGCCCCACCGGCTTCAGGACAGAAGCGGGGGAAGGATGTTATTCCCTTTGACGACGATGCTTTCGAGGATTTTTAGGTCGTAGCGAAAGCAACTTGAATGAGTGTATAAAAAAGGCGGGGAGCATGTGCTTCCCGCCTTTTTTGTGGTGCCAGGGTTTGCCGACAAGGTTCTAGTGGTTGTATTTTTCTTCGCAGGAAAGCCGGATTTCTTTCTTGGCATCTGCCAGAATTTCTTTGGCGCTGGTCACGTCCAGAGCAATCTGCCTGGCAAGTTCTTCAGGCCCGGAAAATTTCATTTCTCCGCGCAGGAAGCGGAGCAGGTTTATCTTGATGGGTTTGCCGTAGATATCTTGATTGAAATCAAAGATATGGGTTTCTGCGGAGAGTTTTTGACCGTCAAAGGTCGGGTTGTAGCCGATGTTGAGTACTCCGCCGTAGCATTTTCCGTCGTAAATCACCTGGGTGACATACACTCCAAGGCGCGGGCAGAGATCTTCATCGGCGATGGCGAGATTGGCGGTGGGAAAGCCGAGAAGCGGCCCGCCGCGTTGTTTGCCCAGTTTGACCTCGCCTCTGATCTGATAGTAGCGTCCCAGCAGTTTTTTGACATCAACCATCTTGCCCAATCCCACCAGTTCACGGATTCTGGTGCTGCTGGCAAGCATTCCGTCAACGTAATACGGCTCTACCACTGAAACCGTAAATCCTTTTGCCTCCCCTTGCTCCTTGAGAAAAGGGATGTCGCCCTGACGGCTTTTGCCAAAGGCGTAATCGTATCCCACCACCAGATCCTGAACGCCGATGGTTTTGCAGAGGACCTTATCCACAAAGTCCTCCGCAGGGGTATTGGCAAATTCACGGGTAAAGGGAAGGATGATCAGCGCGTCGATATTGGCCAGGGCGATGAGTTCTTTTTTCTGTTCGGCTGTGGAGATCAGCTTGAGGCCGATGTCCGGGCGGACCACCTTGAGCGGATGCGGTTCAAAGGTGACAGCCACGCTGGCGCCCTTGTTTCGATAAGCTTTGCTTACCACTTCGGAGAAAAGAATCTGGTGGCCCAGATGGACGCCGTCAAAATTGCCGATGGTGACCGCAGCCCTGGGGAAAGGCGCGGGGATGTCGCTGAGTTTTGTGTATATTTCCATGGTATTTGGAGTCCTGATTTTATGTGCCCATACAATAGGCGACAACCTTGAAAAGGTCAAGCAACTGCGCGGTGAGATTTTTTATTGCAACAAGGGGAAATTATCTTGACAAACACCACCTTGAAAAACTATTATCGCGGTTCACGATGTGCCGAAGTGGCGGAATTGGTAGACGCGCTAGGTTCAGGGTCTAGTGGGGGCTTCCTCGTGGAAGTTCGAGTCTTCTCTTCGGCACCATCTTGAAATTTTTTGTAGAAAAATCTGGTCATGCTTCGGCATGGCCTTTTTTTTTGCCCGCGTGTGCGGTTCAACCTATCGTGTCGGATTGGATTGGCTTTTGCCCTCTCTGCGGCTTGCGCCTCTCTTTTTGTTGACCTTGCATGGGGGAACCGTGCTATAATACCGGCATTTCCACTGGGATAACTCAACGGAGTCGTACAGCATATGGATATAGCTACCCTTATCGGCCTGGTTATGGGCTTCGGAGCCGTCATTGGCGGCCAGCTTCTTGAAGGCGGCCACATCGACGCCCTTATCCAGCCCACAGCAGCTCTTATTGTTTTGGGGGGGACGCTCGGGGCAACTTTTGTCTCTTTTCCTCTCCAGGATTTGATGCGTGCCTTCAGCAGCGCTGCCACGGCTTTTTTCCCCCAGGAGGAGGATCCGGAGGATTTGATCGGCAAACTGGTCGGTTTTGCAAGCACTGCCAGAAAAAACGGGCTGATAACCCTTGAGCAGGACGCGCAGCGCGTCAAGGACCGGTTTCTGGGCCAGGGTCTTGAGATGGTGGTGGATGGGATGGACCCCGAAGAGGTCATGGCGGTTCTGCAGATCGAACTCACTAATTTCGAAGAGCGCCACAAGGTCAGCGCCGAGGTGTTTGAGTCTGCAGGCGGTTTTGCCCCGACCATCGGCATCATCGGTGCGGTTTTAGGTTTGATCCATGTAATGAATAATCTTTCCGACACCTCCAAGCTCGGCGCGGGAATCGCGGTGGCCTTCGTAGCCACGATCTATGGGTTGATGGTCGCCAATATTATCTGCATCCCCATCAGCACCAAACTCAAAAAGCGCTTGAAAGAGCAGATTCTCCAGCGGGAAATAGTGATTGAAGGCCTTTTGGCCATCCAGAAGGGCGAGAACCCCAGAATGATTGAAAAACGGCTGCGGGGCTTTACCTTGACCAGCGGTGTCCTGATATACAGCCGAGGCGCAGGCGGCTCATAAGCGGTGACTATTCCGTAGCTGCCGGGTTTAGGGTCTAGGGGAACTTTTACGATGAACAGACCGAAGAGAAAAAAAGCGCATGAGAAGGAGCCTAATCTGGAGCGGTGGCTTGTTTCCTATGCGGATTTTATTACCCTGCTTTTTGCCGTCTTTGTAATGCTCTATGCCATGTCCATCGTGGACCAGAAAAAAATGGAGGAGGTGCAGGCCTCCATCCAGTCCTCTTTTTCCGGGTCTCAGACTTTAACCCCGGCTCTCAAGGTTATCGGCGACAAGGATTTTGGTCTGATCCCCGAAGTGGTGCAGCCACCGGTACCGTCCCAATCCCAGGAGGAATCCTCCGCCGCCGAAACCCAGGAATTCACCCAGATCAAGGAAGATATCCAGGACAAACTTCAGGAATATGGTTCCAAAAATGAGGTGCAGTTGACCATCAATGAGCGGGGGCTGGTCATCAGCTTGAAGGAGGCGGGCTTTTTTCCCTCCGGCACCGCTCAGGTGCAGCCGGGCGCCCTCCCTCTGCTGGACAAGATTGCCACCTCCATCTTCCGCTACGCCAACACCCTCCGCATTGAAGGGCATACGGACAATATAGCAATCAACTCCGCAGCTTTTCCCTCCAACTGGGAACTCTCCACCGCCCGCGCCAACAGCATTGTCCACTATCTTATCGAGAAGCACGGCTTTAAAGGTGCCAAGCTGTCCGTTACCGGATATGCCGAATACCGCCCGATCGCGGATAACGCCACCGAAGAGGGGAGGCGACTCAATCGACGGGTTGATATTGTCATGCTTTCCCGCAAGGGGGCCCAGGGCGAGGCGCTCAAGTTCGGCGAGTAACAGCGGTGGATTCGCAATCCCGGGAGATGCCGGCGCATGATGATGGCAAACAGGCGAGGCAGGTGGTTGTCCGGGAGACTCCTGACAATGATCTGGCTCATCTCTGGTCTCTGGTGTTGCATGCCGCGGATATCCAACATGACCTGCACCATGGCGAAACCGGCTGGCATCTTCTTGTCTCAGAAAAAGATTTTTCCCGCGCCACAGATGAGCTGAGGCTCTTTTCCGAAGAAAATCACAACTGGCCGCCGGAACGAACGGCACGATCCGAACGGGAAGCCATTGTCGAGAAGTCGCCGCCCGTGCTGCCGGTTATTGGTGCTCTGGTCGTTTTTCATACCATTACCGGAGGATGGGAAGCCAACAACCACTGGTTTGCCATCGGCGCCCTGGACAGGGTCCGGGTGATGAGCGATGGACAGTGGTGGCGGTTGATTACCGCCATGACCTTGCATGCGGACAGCGTCCATCTTCTCGGTAATGTTTTTTTCGGCGGCGTGCTGGTCTATTCCCTGTGTCGGCATCTCGGCAGCGGTATTGCCTGGTTTTCGGTGCTGCTCGCCGGTGTTCTTGCCAACGCGGTTAACCTGTTTTTTCACGATGAACTGTACCGTTCCGTTGGTTTCTCCACCGCGGTTTTTGGGATGGTCGGCATGTTGAGCGGCATGCGTTTGCGTCGGATCGGCGGTTGGCAGGAAATGGTGCTTGCCTTGGGCAGCGCAGCTAGTCTGCTGGCGCTCATGGGTTCTTCCGGAGAGAGGACCGATCTGGGGGCGCATTTCTGGGGGGTCGGCGTTGGTCTTCTGATCGGGATGATCCTGGTTGCATTTGGGTTTGCCGGGAAAAGAGTTCTTGCTCCGGTTGGCCAATGGCTGCTTTTTTCCGGGAGTCTGGCGATTGTGTTCGGATGCTGGCTGTTTGCCTTGTCTTCCTTGGGAGGAATTTGAGGTGGAGGCATTGCCGGAATAAATATTGCCTCTGTAACTCCATAAGATAACGGCAGAGTTTTACTTCATCCTTGAACCGTACTGGAAAGACTGGTAGGGTCATTGGTCAAAGTCGTGCAGGGGGCGGATGTTGCCCACGCTGCATGGAAATCCGGCAAGAATTTTTAAGAAAGGAGTCGTGCCCATGGCATGGGATGATCAGAATCAGCAGCCACCTTGGGGGAAAAAGAAAGGCCCGCAAACCCCTGAAGAGCTTATTGCACTCTTGCTCAACAAGCTCAAGGAGTTTTTTGAAGGTAGCAGCGGCGGCGGGGAGAAGAGTCCCTCCGGCAGCACCGGGCAACCAGGCCAGAATGTTTCCGGCCCGGGTCCCTTTGGCAACATCGGCAGGGTTGGCGCACTTATCGGTATTTTTCTTCTGGTCAATGTCCTGTATTCCTCATTTTATACCATCGCGCCGGGTGAGCAGGGCGTGGTGCTGCGGTTTGGCAAATACACCAAGACCACTTCTCCGGGATTGAATTTCAAGCTGCCCCTCATGGACGAAGTCATCAAGGTCGACGTGGAAAATGTCCGTAAGGAAGAGTTCGGCTTCAGGACGAAAGTCCCGGGACAGCGTACCGAATTTGAGAAGACCGGCTATGCCGGCGAATCGCTCATGCTCACCAGCGACCGTAATGTTATCGACCTGGAGTGGATCATCCAGTACAAGGTGCAGGACCCCATCTTTTTCGCCTTCAAGGTCAAGGATGTTAAACAGGCGGTCCGCGATATTTCCGAGGTCGCCTTGCGCCGGATCGTCGGCAATATGACCTTTGATTACGTGCTCAGCAATCGGGAAATGCTGGCGGCAAACACCCAGCGCGAGGTTCAGGATTCCCTGGACCGGTATCAGGCCGGGGTAAAGATCGTCACCGTTCAGTTTCAGGACGTTAATCCTCCTGAGCATGTGAAGCCTTCCTTCAATGAAGTCAACGAGGCGGATCAGGACATGAAGCGTCTGGTGAACGAGGCGGAGGAAGCCTACAACCGGGAAGTGCCCAAGGCGCGGGGTGATGCGAAAAAGATGCTGGAAGAGGCCCACGGCTACGCGGTGGAACGGGTGAATCTGGCCAAAGGCGAGGCTTCCCGTTTTCTGGCTATCCTGAAGGAATACAAGGGCGGCCAGGAAGTCACCCGCAGACGAATGTACCTGGAGACCATGCAGGAGGTTCTGCCCAAGGTTACCGAGATTTATGTGATTGATGGTGACAAGGGGGGAGTCTTGCCGTTCCTCGACGTGCGGGGCGGACGCAAGGCTGCACCGACAGCGCCCTAGTAATCGGGGATATCTTACAGGAATCGGCACAGTCCAAGATAAAAGACAGGGGAAGCCAGTGAATACGATATTGCGTGGTGTTATGATAGCGGTGGTAATTGTAGCGGGAGTGGTGCTGTATAATTCATTTTTCATTCTGCCCGAGGGCAAACAGGTGGTGATCACCCA
>JAHJTI010000305.1 GCA_018829945.1 Pseudomonadota bacterium
CGCACATGGGGGGAAACGGAAACTTTCCACAGATGCGGTGTTGCGGGCGACTGGTTGCACCCAGAGGGTATAAGTTTCGTTTGAGCAGGTGAACTGCTCAACTCAGCTTTATCTGCAGCGTGCTCGTTAATGACTCTTCTCCTTGCTTACGTTCTGATGGATCAACGCTTGGCCTTCATCTTGGCCAGCCGGATAAACTGGACCAAGGGCCGTTTTGCCGGGCAGACATAGGCGCAGCAACCGCACTCAAAACACTCGAACACCCCGAACTGGCCGGTGTCCTCCGGACGACCGGCCTCCACATACAGCGCGATCTCCTTGGGCTCAAGACCCATGGGACAGGCATCCAGACACCAGCCGCAACGGATGCACTGGGAATGGGGGCTGGAATCGATCTCATCCTCGGCAAGAAACAGCACCGAAGAGGTGGTCTTGGTTACCGGAATGTCCAGACTGGAAACGGCAAAGCCCATCATCGGCCCGCCCATGATGATCTTGGAAAGTTCCGGGGTGACCCCGCCCAGATACTCGACAATCTCGCTGATCTTAGTGCCCACCTTGACCCGCAGGTTGGCCGGACGCTTGATCCCCTTGCCGGAGATGGTCATGACCTTCTCGTACAGGGGTTTGGACAGGACCACCGCATCGTAGATCGCCCGGGCGGTGCTCACATTATGGACCACCACGCCCACCGCGGAGGGCAGGGCAAAACCGGGAACCTTGCGCCCGGTTATGGACTGGATGAGCTGTTTCTCCGACCCTTGCGGGTACTTGACCTGCAGGGGCTGCACCGTAACGGTGTGTTCGGGTGTAGATGCCGCGGCAGCGGCTTCGGACATGATCGCGACGGCGTCGGGCTTGTTATTTTCGATGCCGATAAAGCACTTGCCGATTCCGAGAATCTTGAGGATCACCAGAGCGCCCTCGACAATCTCCCGGGCATGCTCCAGCATCTGACGATGGTCCGCGGTGATATACGGCTCGCATTCGGCACCGTTTAAGATCAGGGTGTCAACAGGGTTGTCCGGCGGTGGCGAGAGCTTGACATGGGAAGGAAAACCTGCGCCGCCGATGCCGATGATCCCGGCGCCATGCACCTTGGCCAACAGCTCTTCCTTGCTCAATTTTTGCCAGTCGCAGCGGGAATACTGCACCGGGGGTATTTCTTTATTGGTCTGGATATTAATGGAGGGAGCGGAAACGCGCATGGGGTGACCGGACATGCCGAACGCCTTGATGGTCCCGGCCACCGGGGCATGGAGGGGAACCCCGAGTCCCTTTTTCACTTCCCCGATGAGGCCGCCTTCCTGCACTTCGTCCTTGGGAGACACCGTGGGGGTGCAGGGTGCGCCGATATGCTGGCCAAGAATAATCTCGAGCTCATCAGGCACCGGCATTACCTCAATAGCGAGGTTCGCGGTCAAATCCTTTGATGCAGGCGGATGCACACCACCTTTGGGGAAGGTCAGTAAGGATGCCATGTCACTTTCTTAATGGGGTTCTCGGCAGGCAACGTAACGCGCAACATACCGAATTTAATCAGATTTCAAACAACAGATTGTAAGCGAAAACACACGATGCGTGCCGCGCCGGGAGGAATTTGATTATTCCTTTTGTCTTTTTTTGTCAAGGGAAAATGGTCCGGTTTGGAGACCTGCCGGAACTGGGCCAGGCCCTGAAGGCCAAGCATCAAGACTGAGCGAAGAAACATCTTCGTCGATGGGCCTCACTCAACCAAGCACTGGTGCGATTTTTTCAGTTCTACAGTGTGGATGCCGAAAAGACAAACATTTCCGCCTCTCTCGTTTCCATTTCCGCCAGACTGAAATCCAAGAAAAGCAAAAAACCACAAGGAGTCCAAAATTCCTACGGCTCTGCCCTTCATTCCCCCAAATAATACTTTTCAATGGTTCAATATAATTAATGAATAACTTCTGGCAGACTGACCGAGGACAAAGGAAGGGCGCGCAGAACTGCACGCCCCTTCATGTTTTTCGAAACAGAATTCAGGAAAAACTGTCCCGAAGAGCCTTGCGCAAATCCGAAAGATCCTTTTCGTCGGGATGACCGGTAGCGGCAGGCGCATCAGGAAGCCAAGGTGCATTAGGATTCTTCTCTGCAATCGCAGCCTGCACCTTGACGGGAACCTCACCAGGACAGCTGAAGCTGCCTGCCACTGTTGCCCCCGCTGCCAAATCCCGAGCCTTGTTCATCCCGTTTTTGACATGAGTGGAATTAGCAGCACCACCATGGGTGGCAAACAGGAAAGCCTTTTTCCCGGATAACTTTGGCAAAAAATCCTGGGTCGCAGGGTCTGGACCGCCACCTTTGAACCAGAAGCCAACAGCGATGTGATCATAATTGCTGATGTCTCCTGCCGCCCCAACCGAGACCATTTCAGCATTAAGCGCCGTTGCCGCAGCTTCCGCCAGCCTCTTCGTGTTGTTTGTCTGTGATGAATAAACGACCAGTGTCTTCATGCGTTTCCTCCTACAAAAGTTAAGACTCATGCCTCACCGAACCGTCCAATTGCCCGGAGTAAGACTGATGATTTTTTCATACAGCCCATAAACGGCAAGCGCTGCCGGAGAATTTGGTGCATGCTTCGGCAGAGGCATAGCCGCGACCACCGCCCCCACAACTGCACGGTCAAAGGGAATTTTTGCCAAAACAGGAATACCCTGCTCGCGACACAACCGCTCGATATCAGCACCATACCCCGGATGAAGATCCCATTTGTTGATGCAAACACCAACCGGTATCTTGAAGTGACGGGCCAAATCCGCCACCCGCTGGAGGTCATGCAGGCCGGCAAGGGTCGGCTCGGTAATCAGCAAGACAAAGTCAGCCCCAGAGAAAGAAGCGATAACAGGGCAGCCAATACCCGGTGGCCCGTCCACCAGCAGCCAAGAGGCGTTTTCAACTTCAGCCAACTCCCTGGATCTTTTTTTCACCAGAGAAACGAGCTTGCCGGAATTCTCCTCTCCAATCCCGAGACGGGCATGGACCATGGGGCCGTATTCGGTATCAGACCTGAACCAGACCCCACATTGTTTTTCCTGGAGACGGATTGCCTGCTCCGGGCAAAAGCGGGCACAAACACCGCAGCCCTCACAGGAAAAGAGCTTTAATACCGCCTTTTCTTCCATACGAATGGCGTGAAACTCGCAAAGATCGGCGCAAATACCGCACCCGGAACAGAGCATAGGATCGATGACCGCCTCCACCCCGGACCAGAAGGCATGCTCTTCCCGAACCTGGGGAGAAAGAAGCAAATGAAGGTCTGCGGCATCCACATCGCAGTCCGCCAGAACCGTTTCCGGTAACAGCATGGCCAAGGCCCCGGTTATTGAGGTCTTCCCCGTGCCCCCCTTGCCGCTCAATATCAGCAGTTCCTTCATGAAGTTAACTCCTTGAGCAAAGAGGCAAACACAGGCAGCAATTCGGGACGACAGTGAATCAAAGGTTTGCCAGCGGCATATCCCTTGGCTATCCCGCGCTCAAAGGGAATTTCAAGATGTACCGGAATATTTTCCCTGCGGCACCATTGCCCGGTTTTTCCGTCTCCCAGATCGGCCCGATTGATAATGATCCCGAAGGGCTGGTCAAGTTTGCGCAATACCCCAACGGCCAATTGCAGGTCATGCAGACCGAAAGGCGTTTCCTCACTGACCAGCAAGGTGTAGTCTGCACCGGTTATGGTGGCGATAAGCGGACAGGAGGTTCCGGGTGGCGCATCAAGAATAATAAGCCCATCTTCCTGCTCCGCTGCCTCCCTTACCGCTGCGATAAGCGGCACGGCCATGGCTTCGCCAACCCGGAGAATGCCATGGCTGAAACGGATCTTGCCCGCCTGGCCGGTTTCAAGAATGCCGAGCAATCGTTCCCCCCTAGCAAGGGCTTCTTCCGGACAAACCAGAAAACAACCCCCGCAGGCATGACAGAGTTCGTTGAAAGCCATAGCCATGACGCCAAAAACCGTGATGGCGTTAAATCGGCAGATATCCCGGCATTCCCCACAGCCGGTGCATTTAGCCTCAAGTACCTCCGGCACGGTGAGCGTTATCTCCCTGCGCTGATCAAAAACCGGCCGCAGAAAAATATGACCGTTTGGCTCTTCCACATCACAGTCGGCATACTGGACCGGTGTGTCCGCAGCGAGGGCGAGACTTACAGCGATTGTGGTTTTGCCAACACCTCCCTTACCACTGGCAATGGCAATTTTCATGTTCCACCCCGCCTGGTTCGGCAGCCACATCCCTTTTTACCTTGGCCTTGACCCTGCAGCCCCCGGCCCTTCCCCGTTTTGCATGCCACAGATTTTCCGGTCGTTGTCTGCCCTGCTGAGTCTTCCCGATCCCGGGGAATTTCCCCTGTGGCCCTGAACTGCTCTATTGCTTCCGCCACTGTTCCGTGTATCCCATTAATCATCTCTATTCCGGCTTTTTCGCAGATTGCAGCCGCCTTGGGCCCAACAATGCCGGTGAGTATCGCCTTTGCTCCGGCCTCGGCAATGCGTCCCGCCGCTTTTATTCCGGCCCCCTGAGCTGCCTCGCTGGCCTCTCGATTATCAATTACCTCGACAATCGCACCGGTATCGGATTCGATAACAATAAGATAGGGAGCCCGCCCAAATTGTGGATCAACAACGGAAGAGAGTTCTTTGCCTGTAGCGCTGATTGCGATTTTCATGTCACGTTCCTCCGGTATGGTTTTTTCGGGAAAAACACAAACACCTGTTTTGTTATGTGCATATGCTCATAATCAGATTATTAAATATCTTCTTCCTCTGTGTCAAGCGAATTAGCGAACAAACTTTAAAATCAATGAGATTACCCCCGGGCAGCCCGGTTTCCCCCCTTGACAATCCACTCTTTGTGGTGTAATGCAGTGAGTCGCTAACTTCGCCCTGCACGGTTGAAATTTCCTCTTGGAATCACTATATTTCAAGATTCCGGAGCGCATACTTTTTTCAATACGCGCACGAATGTTGGCTGTCGATTCGCTTTTTCAGGAAGCCATATCATTATATAATGCAAAGGAGTGACACATGTGCCGGTTAGCCATGAAAACCGCAAGTGAGCCTTTCTCTCCCTTTTCGGTGCTGCAGGCCATGGAAGCCATGCAGGAAGGGTATGACGGCAGCGGCCTCGGCCTGCTGCTCAGGGGGCTTAAGTTCGCGGATTACAAATACAACGCCGCCGACCCGATTCTTTCGGGTATCGCCCACACCGAAGAGGCGCTCGCCCGTCTCGACCATCTTATGGATAAGGCGGGATTCACGCTCAAGTACGACCACGAGTACGACGTGAAAAAAGCGATGATCGAGGCGCAGGACCGGCACAAATATATCCTCCGGGTTTACAAAAAGCCCGCGGCCTGGAGCAAGCTCTCCCCTGAACAGGTCGAACACGAGCTGATGCTGGCCCGCCTTTCCCTGCGCGCCGATGGCGAAGCACATGGCAACGACCTCACCGCCTTCTCCCTGTGGCCCGACGTGGTCATGGCCAAGGAAGTGGGCTGGCCCCTTGAGATCGGCCTTGCCCTCGGCCTGGATTCCGGCCGGATCACCAGCCGGATCTGCATGGCCCAGGGCCGCCAGAACACCAACTACGGCATCAACCTCTATGCCTGCCACCCCTTCTTCATCCAAGGCGTGGCCACCATGACCAACGGCGAGAACACCGCATTTGTTCCCATTAAAGACTGGCTCTCCGGCCGCTCCTTCCCCGGTTATATCGGCTATCAGTCCGATTCCGAGGTGTTCGCCCATATTCTCCACTATGTGACCAAGCAGCTCAAGCTGCCGCTTGAAACCTACAAGCATGTGATCACCCCGCTCAAAAACGAAGAGCTGGCCGTACATCCTCAGGGCGATTTTCTCCGCGGCCTGCGTGACGCCTGCCGGCGGTTGATCATCGATGGCCCCAACGCGGTGATCGGCACCCTGCCCGACGAAACTTCCATGCTGGTCATGGACGCCAAGAAAATGCGGCCCGCCACCGTGGGCGGCAAACCCGGCGAATGGGCAATCGCCTCGGAGATGTGCGGTGTTGACGCCATGATCCCCGACCGTGATCGCTCCAAGGATTTCCAGCCCATGCGGGAACACACCGTTATTATTCCTCCAGACAGACAGGAGTTGCAGATATGGTCACAGTTCGATCAATTCCCAATACCCCAAGCAGCCTAACCCCCAACGATCTGCCCTGGATCATTGAGCACAACCAGGACCGCTGCACTCTGTGCGGCCGTTGCGCCGCAGTGTGCCCGGTGGGCACTCTGAAGTTGGCTTACATGCGCAAGCGCATGCCCCATCTGGTGCTTTCCTCCACGGAACGCGGCAGTGCCTACAAAACCTTTGTCGGCATCCGTCAGTCCACCGAGGTGAGCAAGCGCTGCATCGGTTGCGGCTCCTGTTCTCTTGTCTGCCCCAATGAGGCGATCCACCCGATACATAACGACATCCGCGATCGCTTCCGCTTCCTCAACAACCAGCAGGGCGAACCAGCCAAACGCGGCGGACGCCGCAATGTTCCGGGCGCCAGCCTGCTCGACCGCATTGTCTTCGACCGGATCTCCATGCTCACCGATCCGGCTCTGGATGCGGGACGCCACGAATTTTCCTGCAACACACTGCTCGGCCGGGTACTGCCGCCGGAAGAATATGTCCGGCGCAAACTGGCCGGTGAATGGATTCCGCCGGTACGGGAGATCTTCCCCTTTGTTATCGGCTCCATGTCTTTTGGCGCGCTCTCTCCCAACATGTGGCTTGGCCTCCTTCAGGGCGTAGCCTACTGCAACGAGGTACTCGGTATTCCCGTGGTCATGGCCACCGGCGAGGGCGGCTGCCCTCCCTGGGTTTTGCGCAGCCCGTTTCTCAAGTACATCATCCTCCAGATCGCGTCCGGATATTTCGGTTGGGACGAAATCATCCGGGCCATCCCCGAGATGCAATGCGACCCGGCGGCCATCGAGATCAAATACGGCCAGGGCGCCAAGCCCGGCGACGGCGGCCTGTTGATGTGGTTTAAGGTATCCAAGCTCATCGCCCGTCTGCGCGGCGTGCCGGAAGGGGTTGATCTGCCTTCCCCTCCCGTACACCAGACCCTCTACTCCATTGAGGAGTCGGTGATGAAGATGATCCAGACCATGTCCATGGCCTGGGACTTCCGGGTACCGGTTTATCCGAAGATTTCCGGCTCCACCTCGGCCAAGTCGGTCTTGAACAACCTGGTACGTAACCCCTATGCCTCCGCTTTGATGATCGACGGCATCGACGGTGGCACCGGCGCGGCATACAACGTCAGCATGGACGCCACCGGCCATCCCATTGCTGCCAATGTCCGCGAGTGCTACCTCGACCTCTGCGCCCAGGGCAAGCAAAACGAAATCCCGATCTTTGCCGCCGGCGGCGTGGGCAAAAACGGCAATGTCACCCAGAACGGCATGGCCCTGATCATGCTGGGCGCAAGCGGTGTCCATATGGGCAAGTACATCATGCAGGCCGCTGCAGGCTGTCTCGGCACAGAGACGAACCGCTGCAACGTCTGCAACATCGGGTTGTGCCCCAAGGGTATTACCAGCCAGAACCCCAAACTCTACCGCCGCCTCGACCCGGATCAGGTCGCCCAGCGCGTGGTGGAGACCTTCATGTCC